>NZ_CFHWAF010000057.1:0-27309 GCF_984452065.1 Hoeflea sp.
ACATCGCGCTGCGCGACGCGCCTTGCCGAGTGAACCGATTTTCCGCCATCAAATGTTTCCATTTAAACAAGACACGCTCTAGGAACCCGTGCCGCCGGCGCCCGGCCGGCTGAACCCGAACGGCTCCAGCACGCCGTCTTCGGCTTGCGAAACAAAATAATCGTAAAAGGCCCGCGCATCCTCATCTGCTCGAACAGTCAGCGCCAGCGGATAGACGATCGGCGCATGCAGATCGTTTGGAAACTTGAAGACAACCTCCACATCGTCGCGCATGGCCGCATCGCTGCGGTAAACAAGGGCGAACGCGACCTCACCACGCGCCGCGAGCGCAAGGGCGACACGGACATTTTCTCCGAAGGCCGCTCGCGACTGAAGCTTTTCCCACAAATCAAGCGTTTCAAGCGCCTGCCGTGCATAAATGCCGGCGGGAACATGCGAAGGATCGCCCATGGCAAAGCGCCGCCCGCTCAAGAGATCGGCCGATCCGATCTTGTCGGCGGCTGTGCTGCCGTCGCGCGCGACCGCGACCAGCTCATTGCCGGCAACACTCCTGCGGCTTTCCGCATCGATCAGTCCGCGCTCTTCCAGATAGTCCATCCACGCGACATTGGCCGCGAGATAAAGATCGGCCGGCGCACCGGCCTCGATCTGCCTTGCCAAGGCGCCCGAACCGGCAAAGGACACCGCGACCGGTTTGCCGGTTTCCGCTTCATAGGCGCTGGCGACGGATTCAACCGCATCTTTCATGCTGGCGGCGGCGAAGACGAGCGTGCGATCACTTGCCTTCGCAGATGCAAGTGCCGCGACGAGCGCAAAAACCACAACCGTCGATAATCGGAGCATGAAGCGTCCCCGTGCCGTTCAGTCAGGCGACATTAGAACAAGACACCGCCAAATTGAACTGGCACGGTGCGGCGGATCGACCTCTATGCGGCCAACCGTCAATCAGCGTTAACGCGCCCGGTCGAACGCAACCGGCCTAACGCGGCGCGGCCGCCACCGTCGCCTCGATGTGGTCGACCAGCGCATCCGGCAGCTTCAGCCGGCCGGCGAGCATGTCGAGATAACCGCGCTCGGCACGGGTATCCGGATTGATCGCAAGCCGTGAAGCCGTGTAGAGCTCGACCCGTTGTTCCTCTGTGCGGGCTGCGGCGACAATGTCGTCGAGGTCGGTCGGCTCCTCCAGCTCCCGGTTGATGAACGCCCGTGCATCGTCTTCGAGGCCCGAAACGGAAAGCCGGTCGGCGATGCGGGCCCGTTCCTCGTCGTCGACATGTCCATCGGCCCGTGCTGCAGCGATCATTGCCCGCATCAGCGCAAAGGCGAAATCATCGTCCACCGCGCTCGCCCGGGTGTCGAATCCGGACCTTTCGGCTTCCGGCACCACATCCGTTTCGATCAGCGGTGTCGTATCTTCGCCCGGCGCCTTTCCCGCCTTGTAATTCTTGTAGGCCTGATATCCCAGCCCGGCGACCACGGCGAGACCCCCGATCTTCAGAGCGGATCCGGTCAGCGAACGGCCGCCCTTCGTTCCAAGCAGGAGCGCCGCAATCGCGCCGGTCGCCATCGGGTTGTCCTTGGCCAGCTGAACGGCCTGCCCGGCCTTGCCGCGAACCGTGCCTTCGGTTCCGGGAACCTTCGAGCCGAGAAACTGATCGAGAAGCGTCTTGGGATCGAACATGAAAACAGGCCTTTCTGAGCGGTTCGGTGTCTTATGAGATAGGTGTGGCCCGAGGGTGTTTCAAACCCGGAGCGTGCTGTTTCGAAGCGGCGAAACGGGTTCGATCATGCCGCCGTCAGCGCCTTCGCCCTGGCTGCAATTCCGGTCACCGCGGCCCAGTCGCCGGCGTCCACGAGCGCCTTCGGCGCAACCCATGATCCGCCGACGCAGATCACATTGGGCAACGACAGATAGTCCATCGCCGTCTGCGCGGTGATGCCGCCGGTGGGACAGAAACTGATCCCGCCAAGCGGCGATGCGAGCGATTTGAGATAGGCCGCGCCGCCGGCCTGCTCCGCCGGAAAGAACTTCATCACCGCATAGCCTTCCTCACGCAGCGCCATCACCTCGCTCGGCGTAGCAGCGCCCGGAAGCATCGGCACATCGGACCGGGCCGCCGCATCGAGCAGTTCCTGAGTGGTGCCCGGACTGACGATAAAACGCGAGCCCGCGCGCACCGCGGCCTCGTACTGCCGCGCATTGAGCACGGTTCCGGCTCCCACTTCGGCGCCGTCGACTTCATCGGCAACCGCCTTGATGGCGTCGAGCGCCGCATCGGTGCGCAAGGTGATTTCGATCGCCTTCAGGCCGCCATCGACCAATGCCCGCGCAAGCGGAATGGCGGTTGCGACCCGGTCCACCATGAGGACCGGTACGACCGGTTGCAGTTGCAGGATCGACAGCAGCGCTTCAGTCTTCTTGCCCATTTCGCACCATAAATAGAAGAAACATGGCGACCGATTACCCCGCACCGGCCTCTAAGTCCACATCCAGGCCGCCGATAAGCGCGGTCGCCGACAATATTGCACCCTGCGCTCCGAGGCTGTATGCGACGGATATGACGAAACACGTCGCACAGGCCGGCGCAACCGGTTCGGGCTTCCTGGTTGCCGCGCTCTATCATTTTACGCCGCTTGCCCGTTACCGCGAGTTGCAGCCCCGGATACAGGCGGTCTGCGAGGAAAACGACGTCCGTGGAACGCTGCTCCTGGCCCGTGAAGGCATCAACGGGACCATTGCCGGCAGCGATGCCGGCATATCCGCGGCCCTGACGTTCCTGCGCTCCATTCCGGAATTCTCCGACCTCGAACACAAGGAAAGCCGGGCGGCGAGGATGCCGTTCTTGCGCATGAAGGTGCGGCTCAAGAAAGAGATCGTGACCATGGGCGTCGAAGGTATCGACCCGCTGGAGAGCGTCGGAACCTATGTCGATCCGAAGGACTGGAATGAACTGATCAGCGATCCGGACACCATCGTCATCGACACGCGCAATGGCTACGAGACCGCCATCGGGACCTTCCGCGGCGCCGTCGATCCCAGCACGACGACTTTTCGCGAGTTTCCGGACTGGGTCCGCAACCATGCGGGCCTGCACAACAAGCCGAAAATCGCCATGTACTGCACGGGCGGCATCCGCTGCGAGAAGGCAACCGCCTTCATGAAGGCGGAAGGCTTCGAGGACGTGTTCCATCTCAAGGGCGGCATACTGAAATATCTTGAGGAGGTGCCCGAGGATGAGAGCCTTTGGGACGGCGCCTGTTTCGTATTCGACGAGCGTGTTTCGGTCACCCATGGCCTGAAGCAGGGCGATCATGTCCTGTGCCGCGCCTGCCGCCATCCCCTCACCCCGGCCGAGGCGAGAGATCCCGCCTATGAGAACGGCGTGTCGTGCCCCCACTGCATCGATCAGCGCAGCGACAACGACCGCGAACGCTTTCGTGAGCGACAAAAACAGATGACGCTCGCCAAAAAGCGCGGCCAGACCCATATGGGCAGGTAATACACGCCGTTGAACGAGCCTGTTGCGGTCCCAGCAACAGATTTCACGTGCACGGGCTTGTTTCTTGCACCGTAAATTGTTGATAACCTGATACTGCCCGTCCATTTTACCTGGGCTTGCAACATCAGCCTGTTGATGACGATCGAAAAACTTGACAAAAACAATCGAATTTTATAGAATGATTCTAAATTTCAGGCGCGCCCTTGCATGATCGTCAGGATGGAAAAAAATGCGTGTCACAAAACAAACCAACTACGCCGTGCGGATGCTGATGTATTGCGCGGCGGATTCCAATGAGCTGAGCCGTGTTCCCGAGATCGCCAGAGCCTACGGTGTCTCGGAGCTGTTTCTGTTCAAGATACTCAAGCCCCTGGTCAAGTCAGGCATTGTCGAGACCGTCCGCGGCCGCAATGGCGGCATCAAGCTTGGGCGCCCGGCCGAAGACATTACGCTGTTTGATGTCATCAGGGTCACCGAGGACAGCTTCGCGATGGCCGAATGTTTCGAAAACGATGCAACCGAATGTCCGCTGGTGGACAGTTGCGCGCTGAATTCAGCCTGGCGGGAGGCGCTGAACGCGTTTCTTGACGTCCTGTCGAAATACACGATTGCCGATTTGTCCGCCGCCCGCTTCGATATCGGCAGCCGTCTGGGCCTGGGCAGTCCGCCGGCGCAAGCCCATATCTCGTAACACTCCTCACAGATAGGCGAGCGGATCGACACCCAGGAGCGTGCCGTGAAACCGCAGCATCGCTGAAAACAGGACGATACCGGCCGCCGCCTCCACGACGGACCGCAACGAAACCGCCTTGCGCAAACGGTTTGCGAGCGGGCCGTCGCGCACCGCCATGGCCGACATATAGGCGTCGGGCCCCAAGCGCCGGGCGGCGCGTTTTTCCAGGACCAGCCGGCTGACGATGCAAAGAAGAGCAAAACCTGCGAACATCGTCAGCGCCACGACATCGCCATTCACCGGACAGTGGGCAAGAGCCCACAGAAAAAATGCCCACAGGATCGGATGACGTGTCAGGGCGAGAATGCCGGGGTGCTCGCGGTCGATCGGCCCGGATCGAAACGAGATGGACACAGGATTGGCCCGTAGCGCCCCGCAGGCAAGCAGGACGGCGGCCAGTGCGTTGAGCGCCATGGACAGGACGACCAGCGGCCGGGTTGTCGGCCACAGGCCGATATGGGGGGCGTTGGCGGCGGCGGCGATCAACCAGAAGCAAGACGAGAACAAACTCGGTCATCGGCGAAACCACCTCCGGACCGGATCATAACCGCCGCAGGGCCTCGGCAAAGCCCCGTGCGGTGCGGCCAAAGACCTCACATTTCCTTCAGGCACTCAATGCAGGTTTCCCGGATCGCCTTGAGCTCGCCGAGCGTGTCCTCGATCAGCACACGCTTCTTTTCAAGGTCGGCAATGGCCTTGGTCGATTCGCTGACGACATATTCGAGCTGCGATTTCTGTCCTTCCCCGTGCTCGCCGTAGAGATCGAGGAAATGGCGTATCTGCGCCAGTGTCGAGCCAATGGCCTTGGCGCGCAGGATCAGCGCCAGGCGCGCACGGTCGCGCCGTGTATAGACCCGGGCCCCATTCACCCGCGCCGGGTGAATGAGGTCTTTGTTCTCGTAAAACCGAATGGTCCGGGTGGTGATGCCGAACTCCTCGGCGAGATCCGCGATTCCGAAGAGTTCACGGCCTTCCGAACGTCCCGGCCTCACGGCAGCCGTTTCGGCTGCCCGCGCGCCATCCTCTTCACGAATGCCGTTCACCGGTCACAGCACCTGCCCGAGCTTCATGGCAACGCTCATGTCGCCTTCGATCTGCAGCTTGCCCTGCATGAATGCGCCGGTCGGATCGAGCTCGCCTGCAACGATGGACTGCAGGTCTTCAAGGCTGATGCCGATCGTGCAGTCGGCTTCCTGATCCTGCGTGCTGACCGTCTGGTTGTCGACAACGAGCACCCCGTCATCGCCGCAATTGAACTTCACGACACTATCGAACGATCCGGCGGCAACGCGATCCTTTATCGATTCCGCGATCTCAGCAACACTCATTTTCATGCTCCTTGGCTTTGGTGGGTTGCCGCCAGATATACGCGGTGAGAAAGCTTGCTGCAACGAGTTTTCGCAAAGATGAATCAATTGACCTATAGGTAAAGAAGTGAAATGATCCGTACCGACAGCGGAACCCGGACCCGCACAAGCGCCGGACCGGCGGCACGGATTTCGGGAGGAGGCGCCCATGCAGCTTACGCAAGAACACGATCAACTGCGCAGCACGGTTGAGAAATTCATCGAAACGGACATCAACCCCCATGTCGACGAGTGGGAGGCTGCGGAGCAGTTTCCAGCCCATGAGGTCTTTGCAAAACTCGGGAAACTCGGCCTCCTCGGCATCAAATACGACCCTGAATGCGGCGGCCTCGGGCTGGATTTTTCCTATTCGATGGTCATGGCGGAGGCTCTGGGCAACATCAATTGCGGCGGCGTCCCGATGGCGATCGGCGTGCAGACGGACATGTGCACCCCGGCGCTGAACCGGTTTGGCGCCGACGAGCTCAAACGGGAATGGCTGACGCCGTCGATTGCCGGTGAGCTGGTCGGCTGCATCGGCGTTTCCGAAGCCGGCGGCGGATCGGATGTGGCGGCCATCCGAACGACGGCCACGGTCGACGGCGACGACTATGTCATCAACGGCTCGAAGATGTGGATCACCAATGGCATGCAGGCCGATTGGTGCTGCCTGCTCGCCAACACCGGCGAGGGACCGGTGCACAAGAACAAGTCTCTCATCATGGTGCCGCTCGATGCAAAGGGTGTCGAGCGGCAGAAAATCCACAAGATCGGAATGCACTCCTCGGATACCGCGCAGTTGTTCCTCGACGGGGTTCGTGTTCCGAGGCGAAATCTCGTCGGACAGGAAGGCATGGGCTTTACCATGCAGATGCTGCAGTTCCAGGAGGAGAGGCTCTGGGTCGCCGCATCGAGCCTTGTGTCCCTTGACCGGCTGATCGACCAGACGATCGAATACACACGCGAACGCAAGACCTTCGGCCGCCCTGTACTCGACAACCAGGCGGTTCATTTCAGACTGTCGGAGCTGCGCACGGAAATCGAGGCGCTGCGCGCGCTCACCTGGCGCGCGATAGAGGATTATGTGAACGGCAAGGACGCCACGCGGCTGGCCTCCATGGCCAAGCTGAAAAGCGGCCGGCTCTACCGTGAGGTGGCCGATTCCTGCCTGCAATACTGGGGCGGCATGGGCTTTACCGCCGACAATCCGGTCAGCCGCGCCTATCGCGACGGCCGGCTGGGCTCGATCGGCGGCGGAGCCGACGAGATCATGCTCGGTATCATCTGCAAGCTGGAAGGCACGCTGCCCGCCGGCGGATAGCCCCGGAAACGCGCACGATGCGACCTAATCCGCCTTCGCATCCGCCGCAGCGCCGGGGTGTTTGAGATAGGCCCTGATCATGGAGATCGCCTCATCCAAAAGGGCGCCGCTGTCCACGCCATCGGATGTCTGCATCAGATCGAATACCGATGTGACCGCCTCGGAGATGACCCTTGCGCGCAAGCGCTGGTCGCCGGGATAATCCGGATCGGCCCGCTCCAGAAACATCTGGATCCGCTCGCTCGCCCTGTCGAGGCTCTCGCGGCCCATTTCCGCCAGCGCGGGTGACGCGCGCATGGCGCCGCGCACCGCCGCCGCGCCGCGCTGGCCTTCCAGCAGCGTCGCAAGGTCACGCAGCGATTCGGCAAAATTATCGGCCCAATGCCCCTCCCGGGCAAGCAGGTCCTCGAGCTGTCTTGTCCGCACCTTGTTGCGCTCGTCGAAGATACGGTTGTTCAGTTCCAGAATGACATGGTGCTTGTTCGGAAAGTAACTGTAGACGGCGGCTACATTGATTTTCGCCCGGTCGGCTATCTTCTGCATCGTGACGCCGGAAAACCCGGCTTCCTCAAGCAGCTCCGTCGCCACCTCCAGAATGAGACCGACCGTCTTCCTGGAGCGCTCCTGCTTGGGCATCCTGCGCCCCGGAACCATCAGAGGATTCGATTCCTGTGACTTCTTGACTGCCATTCGTTCCCCGGAGATTTTGGCCGCATATTATCAGGACCGGCACCGGGCAGCAAAAAAAGAAACATTTGATTACATATTCGTAAATGTGATGGACAAGGCCTGCGTCGGCGTGACCGCTCACCCCGGAAAAATCGATAAGAAATTGTAAAAATAAAGAATTTTCACGAAATCCAACGCTCAAGGCCGGAAGAATTTTCAACAAATTCGCCCGCCGGATGATACCAGGCCTTTACCGTTCAGGCGTAAAACCCCGAGCCCGAAGGTTGACGGAGCCAGATGACGTCAAACGCGGACAAATGAAAACGCCTCGTCCCTTGCTCTTCGAACGCGGTTATTGATAACGTGCCGATTAGAGCGACTCTAAAGAGCATGCGGGTCTGAACTCTGTCCGGATATGGCGCCCGGCTGCCCCTGGCGGGCAGGCACCGGACGTCATTCAAATATCAGGTTTTGCAAGGAACCGGTTCGGACCGCTGCCGCGCCCGCGCAAAAGCGGGCGCCAAACCGGGAGGAAAATGAGCATCAGATGGTGGAGGTGCACTACTCGCCATTCCTTGTCGGTGCGTCGATACTCGTCGCCATCATGGCGGCATTCACCTGCCTGCGACTGACCGACGGCCTTCGCACTCTTCCGGTGCCGCGCCGAAAGGTGCGCATTGCACAGGCCTCGATTGCGCTTGGCGGCGGCATCTGGTCGATGCATTTCATCGGCATGCTCGCCGTCACTCTGCCGTTTTTCGTCACCTACGACCCGCTGCTGACGCTCAGTTCCGCCCTGATCGCGATCCTCATCACCGGTTGCGGACTTCTGCTTCTGCATTTCGGCGAACGGACCAATCTGCGCATCCTGATATCGGGCAGCCTCACCGGCATCGGCATCGCATCCATGCACTACACCGGGATGGCCGCCATCTCCTCCAACTGTATCGTGACCTACAGCGCCCTCGGCATCGCCCTTTCGGTCGTGATCGCGATTGCCTCTTCGACACTGGCCATGTGGCTTGCCTATTCGACGCGTTCGCTCTTGCGCACGGTCGTCGGCGCCGTCGTCCTCGGACTGTCGATTTCGGCGATGCACTATGCCGCGATGCTGGGCACGTCCTTCGCCCAGGCCGCCGATTTTGTCGCCGAACCGATCCCGGCCCTTGACCCGCAGGTGCTGGCCATATCGGTCAGCCTCAGCGCATTTGTCATTTGCGGGCTGTTTCTGCTGCTCGCCGTTCCCATGGAGGATGCCGCCGAAAACGCTGTGACGGCTGCACCGAACGATGCCGAAACCGCTCAGCCCGGAACGGAAAAGCGCCAGCCGGCCCGGGCAAAGAACGTCCCGCTCAGCCGCGCGGGCCAAATGATCTCGCCGGCCAAAAACAGCATTCCCTATGAAAAGGAAGGCACGGTCCGCTTCATGGACACCGACCGTATTCTGGCGATCGAGAGCGACGGCCATTACACCAAGATCCGCACCGACGGGGATGCTCTGTTCTGTCCCTGGTCGCTGTCTAAGGTGGAAAAGAGCCAGCTTGCCGGCCGTTTTCTGAAGACCCACCGCCGCTACCTGGTGAACCCGGCGCATATAAACGGTCTGAAGAAGGTCGGCGACCAGTTGTTCTGCTATGTCGGCGAGGCGGCGAAGCTGGAGGTGCCCGTCAGCCGCTCCCGCGCCAAGGATCTGCGCAACAGGCTTGGCGTTTAGAACAAGTCCGCTTCCGCATGCCGTTCGTGCAGAATAAGGACCGTTGGTGCAAAATGCCGTTCGTTGGTGCAGTGCCGATTCTCTCATAAGCCTCCCGTGTCCAGACTGTCTTCCCAGACCATCGCGGATTTTGGGAGGAACGCAATGATACCGGGCTCATTCGACTATCATCGGCCGAACAGCATCGACGAGGCCGTCGAGCTGTTATCCGATCACGGCGGTGACGCGCTGATCCTCGCCGGCGGCCACAGCCTCATTCCGATGATGAAGCTGCGCATGGCGACACCTGAACATCTGATCGATATCCAGGGCATCGACGAACTCTCCGGGATCCGGATCAGCGCGGACCGCATCGAGATCGGCGCGGCGGTGACCCAGGCCGACCTCATAGCGTCCGACGCGCTGGCGGATGCATGCCCCGTCCTGCGTGAGACATCGCTGCAGATCGCCGATCCCCAGATCCGCAATGTCGGCACGATCGGCGGCAATGTCGCCAATGGCGACCCCGGTAACGACATGCCGGCCATCATGCAGTTGCTCGATGCCGAATACGTCCTGCGCGGCAAGGACGGCAGCCGCACGGTCAAGGCGCGCGATTTTTATGAAGCTGCCTATTTCACCGCCCGTGACGAGGCGGAGATCCTGACATCGGTTCACATTGCGCCGCCGCCCGCCGGCCACGGCTACAGCTATCAGAAGCAAAAACGCAAGATCGGCGACTACGCGACCGCGGCCGCGGGCGTGATCCTGACGATGTCGGGCGGCAAATGCGCCAGTGCGTCGGTCGCGCTGACCAACGTCGCCGACACGCCGCTCTGGGCCGAAGCCGCGGCCGAGGCGCTTGTCGGAACGGGGCTCGACACCGCGGCGATTTCTGCTGCCGTCGATGCCGCCAAATCGATCACCGACCCGGCGTCCGACGGACGCGGACCGGCAGAATACCGCACGCACGTTGCCGGCATCATGGTGCAGCGCGCCATCGAAACCGCCAGGGAACGCGCTGCCTGAGCGGCGGCGCCAACAATACCGGAGGAATTCATGTCGAAGACCCATGTCAAGATGACCGTCAACGGAAAGGCGGTCGAGGCGCTGGCCGAACCGCGCACGCTTCTCATCCATTTCCTGCGCGAGGAGCTGGACCTGACCGGACCCCATATCGGCTGCGACACCAGCCATTGCGGCGCCTGCACGGTCGACATCGACGGCAAATCGGTCAAATCCTGCACCGTTTTTGTCGGTCAGGCGCAAGGCGCGGACGTCACCACCATCGAAGGCATAGCGCAGCCGGACGGCACGCTGCACGCCGTGCAGGAGGCGTTCCGCCAGCATCACGGCCTGCAATGCGGCTTCTGCACGCCGGGCATGATCACCCGCGCCTGGCGGCTTCTGCAGGAAAATCCGAAGCCGACCGAAGAGGAAATCCGCTACGGCATCAGCGGCAATCTGTGCCGCTGCACCGGCTATCAGAACATCGTCAAGGCTATCCAGGCCGCCGCCGACGAACTGGCGGTGAAGGAGGCAGCAGAATGAACGTCCAGACACCCCCCACCGATGCCGAACGCGTCGAAAAACTCCAGGGCCTCGGCTCCTCCCGCAAGCGCGTCGAGGATGCGCGCTTCACCCAGGGCAAGGGCAATTATGTGGATGACATAAAGCTGCCCGGCATGCTGTTCGCAGATTTTGTCCGCTCGCCATACGGCCATGCCCGCATCAAGTCCATCAACAAGGACGCGGCCCTGGAACTGCCGGGCGTCGTCGCCGTCCTGACCGCCGAGGATCTGAAGCCTCTCAACCTGCACTATATGCCGACCCTTGCGGGCGACGTTCAGGCCGTCCTCGCCGACGAGAAGGTGCTCTTCCAGAACCAGGAAGTGGCCTTCGTGGTGGCGGAAGACCGCTATATCGCGGCGGACGCCACCGAACTCGTCGAAGTCGACTATGAAGAACTCCCCCCGCTGGTCGACGCGTTCAAGGCGATGGACGACGACGCGCCCCTGCTGCGCGAGGACATCAAGGACAAGATGGAAGGCGCGCACGGACCGCGCAAACATCACAACCACATCTTTTACTGGGAGGAAGGCGACGAGGCCGGCGCGAACAAGGCGCTGGCCGATGCCGAGGTGACGGTCGAGGAACTGATCACCTATCAGCGGGTCCATCCCTGCCCGCTGGAGACCTGCGGATGCGTCGCCTCGATGGACAAGATCAACGGCAAGCTCACGCTGTGGGGCACGTTCCAGGCGCCGCATGCGGTGCGCACCGTCGCCTCGCTCATTATGAATATCCCGGAGCACAATATCCGCATCGTCTCGCCCGATATCGGCGGCGGTTTCGGCAACAAGGTCGGCGTCTATCCCGGATATATCTGTTCGGCGGTGGCATCCATCGTCACCGGTGTTCCGATCAAATGGGTCGAGGACCGGATCGAGAACCTCACATCCACCGCCTTCGCACGCGACTATCACATGACCGGAAAACTGGCGGCGAAGAAAGACGGAACGATCACCGGGCTGCACTGCCACGTGCTCGCCGACCATGGCGCTTTCGATGCCTGCGCCGACCCGACCAAGTTCCCGGCCGGTTTCTTTCACATCTGCACCGGTTCCTACGATATTCCGGTCGCCTATGTCGGCGTCGACGGCGTCTACACCAACAAGGCGCCGGGCGGCGTTGCCTATCGCTGCTCCTTCCGCGTGACCGAAGCGGCCTATATGATCGAGCGCATGATCGACATTCTGGCCCACAAGCTCGACATGGATCCGGTTGAGCTCAGAATGAAGAACTTCATCGGCAAGGATCAGTTCCCTTACACGTCCGCACTCGGCTGGGAATATGACAGCGGCGACTATCACACGGCGATGGAAAAAGCGCTTGAAGCCGTCGACTACAAGGCCCTGAGAGCGGAGCAGGCGGAAAACCGCGCCGCGTTCGAACGCGGCGAGACCCGGAAGCTGATGGGCATCGGCATTGCCCATTTCACCGAGATCGTCGGCGCGGGCCCGGTCAAGAACTGCGATATCCTCGGTCTTGGCATGTTCGACAGTTGCGAGATCCGCATCCACCCGACCGGATCGGCCATCGCCCGTCTCGGTACGATCAGCCAGGGTCAGGGCCACGCGACCACCTTCGCGCAGATCCTTGCCACCGAGATCGGCATACCCGCCGAGGACATCACCCTTGAGGAGGGCGACACGGACACCGCGCCCTACGGCCTCGGCACATACGGTTCGCGGTCGACGCCGGTCGCCGGCGCGGCCACCGCCATGGCCGGCCGCAAGATCCGCGCCAAGGCGCAGATGATCGCCGCCTATCTCCTCGAGGTTCATGAGGGCGATCTCGAATGGGACATTGACCGTTTCCAGGTGAAGGGCAATCCTGAGGCGCACAAGACGATGAAGGAGATCGCCTTTGCCTCCTACAACCAGGCGATCCCGGGACTGGAGCCGGGCCTGGAAGCCGTATCCTATTACGACCCGCCCAACATGACCTATCCGTTCGGGGCCTATATCTGCGTCGTTGACGTTGACGTCGACACGGGCGTGACCGATGTCCGCAGCTTCTACGCCCTCGACGATTGCGGCACCCGCATCAACCCGATGATCATCGAAGGCCAGGTCCATGGCGGCCTGACCGAGGCGCTGGCCATCGCCATGGGTCAGGACATCTCCTATGACGAGATCGGCAATGTGCAGGGCGGCAGCCTGATGGACTTCTACCTGCCGACGGCGGTTGAAACGCCGTTCTGGCAGACGGACCACACGACGACGCCGAGCCCGCACCATCCCATCGGTGCGAAGGGCGTCGGAGAAAGCCCCAATGTCGGTGGCGTACCCGCCTTCTCCAACGCGATCAACGACGCCTTCGCCCATAAGGGCCTGACGCATACCCAGATGCCGCACGATCATTGGCGCGTCTGGAAAACGGCTCAGAAACTGGGACTGACCGGTTAAGCCGGCGCCATGCCGCCTGATATTGAAACCGGGCGGCATGGCGACAGATATTACGTAACTGCTGAGATCCGTTGATGACGACTTCGACCGATATCGCACCCCGGCTGGCATCTGCCGGCTACGTCGCAGACGACACGCTCGCAACGGCATTGGAACTGACCCTGTCGCTGCAGCGCCCGCTCCTGCTTGAGGGCGAGGCCGGGGTCGGCAAGACGGAGACCGCCAAGGCGCTTGCGCGCGCGCTCGATACGAAGCTCATCCGCCTGCAATGTTATGAAGGCCTTGATGCCAGCGCGACGATCTACGAGTGGAACTACCAGAAACAGCTCCTGGCGATAAGGGCCCGGGAACATGACGGCCAGACGGCCGATGCCATCGAAAAGCACATCTTTTCCGAGGACTTTCTGCTGCGCCGCCCCTTGCTTGAGGCCATCTGCCAGCCAAAGAGCCCGGTGCTTTTGATCGATGAAATCGACCGGGCCGATGAGGAGTTCGAGGCTTATCTGCTCGAAATCCTCTCCGACTTCCAGATCACGATCCCCGAACTCGGCACCATTCCGGCAAAAAGCCGACCCTTCGTGATCCTGACATCCAACGGAACGCGGGAGCTGTCGGACGCCCTGCGCCGGCGCTGCCTCTATTCCTATGTCGAATTTGCCGATCATGCCCGGGAACTGGCGATTCTCAAGGCGCGCATGCCCGACATCGAGGAAAAACTGGCCCAATCCGTCATCGGTTTCGTGCAGCAACTGCGCAAGGAAGACCTTGAGAAGAAACCGGGCATCGCCGAAACGCTCGACTGGGCAGCGGCCCTGTGCGGGCTCGGCGTCAAATCGCTGCAGGACGATATCGCGAAGGTCACCGAGACCATGATCTGCCTGCTGAAAACCGAGACCGACATCAAATCGGTTCCGAAGGAAACGGTCTCGCGGCTGGCCGGGAAGGCGGCGTGATGGCGGCCGCAGCCGAACAGACCGCAGCCACACGGCTCACCGACCGCATCGTCGGTTTCATCGATCATCTGCGCGCCAACGGCTTTACCGTCGGCATTGAGGAGTGCGGGCGCATTGCCGCCTATCTGGCAGCGCGGCAATTGACCCGGATGGCGCAGATGAGGCTGGAGTTGAAAACCCTGCTGACAGGCAGCAAGGAAGAATGGCTGCGCTTCGACGATCTGTTCGAGGCCTATTGGCTGCCGTCGGGCAAGGTGCGTACAAATCAGAAACGCACAACCTCGCCGCATGTGAAGAACCCGCTGCGCCAGACGCCGATGTGGCGCGATCATCTGACCGATGAGCACCGCGGCGACAGCGAAGCCCCGCAGATTGAGAGCGACACGCAAGACGATGCATCCGGTGATGCCTCCGGCCGCCTCGTTTCGGCGAAGCGGTCCGTCGACCGCAAGGCGGATTTGAAACATATCGCCGATCCCGATGAGATCAGGCAAGCCGAACGGCTGGCATTGCAACTGGCACAGGCCATGCGGTACCGCCTTTCAAGACGTCACCGCATGGCGCGCAAGGGCTGGCGTATCGATCTGCGGCGCACCATCCGCCATGCCCTGCCGCGCGGCGGCGAGCCGATTGAACTGTTCCGGCGCGCCACGCCCGACCGGCCGGTGCACATCATCGTCTTCCTCGACGTCTCCGGTTCGATGAAACACTACAGCCGGTTTTTCCTCCAGTTCGTCAAGGGACTGGTCTGCTCCTGGATGCATTCGGACGCCTTTGTCTTCCATACCCGCCTGATCCGCGTGACCGAGGCCGTGCGCGACCGCAATTCGGCGCGGGCCATGACCCGGCTGGCGCTGATGGCGGAAGGCTTCGGCGGCGGCACGCGGCTCGGTGAGAGCCTCGCCACCTTCAACCGCACCTATGCCCGCCGCCTGACCAATTCCCGAACGGTGGCGATCATTCTCAGCGACGGCTACGACACCGGCAGTCCGGATCAACTTGCCGAAGAACTCGCCCGCCTGAAGAAACACGTTCCGCGCCTCATCTGGCTCAACCCGCTGCTTGGCTGGCGCAACTATGCGCCGGTCACCGCCGCCATGCGGGCTGCCCGGCCCCATATCGATCATTTCGCGGCGGCCAATTCGCTTGAAAGCCTGGCGGCGATCGAGCCGGAACTGGCACGGCTCTAGCGAGAACGCCATGAAACTCTCCGAAAACACGCTCGATCTGATTGAACGGCTCCGCAGCAGCGGACAGAGTTTCTGCGTCGCAACCATCGTGCGCACCAAGGATGCCACCTCGGCGAAGCCCGGCGCAAAGGCCGTGATCACGGGGGACGGCGAACTGCATGGTTTCCTCGGCGGCAATTGCGTCAGCGGCGCTGTCCGGAAGGAAGCATTGCTGGCTCTCGACACGCAGCAACCCAAGATGATCCGCATCAAGCCGAAGGACGAGGTCGTCGCGCCGATCGATACGGACGGCACCACGCTGCACAAATCCTCCTGCCCCAGCGGCGGCACGGTCGAGATTTTTCTGGAACCCATGAAGGCCACGCGGCGCCTGATCATTTTGGGATCGTCTCCCATCGCCCGCACGCTGATCGCGATTGCCGGCGCCATCGGCTACCGCACCATCGTCGGCGCGCCGCAGGGCGAACCCGGCGACATGGCCGATGCCGATACGGTGTATGACGACTTCTCAAAGGCCGCGGCGCAGGCCGGACCGGCGGACGCCCTGATCCTCTCGACGCAGGGCCGCCGGGACCGCGACGCCCTCAAGGCGGCGCTGGCATCGGAGGCCGGCTATATCGGCATGGTGGCGAGCCGCCGCAAGTTTGCCTCGCTGATATCCGAACTGCCGCAAGGATCCGGACCGCGGATGCGCGCGGATGACATCCACGCGCCGGCGGGCCTTGATATCCAGGCGGTCGAGCCGGAGGAAATCGCCCTGTCCATCATGGGCGAGGTCATAGCGCTGAGGCGCAAGGGGCAACTGGACGACACCGCGCAAAATGTGCGGGAAGTGGCCGGTCAGGCATGAACCCGATGAACACCATAGATGTTGCCCTGCTCGCCGCCGGCCTGTCGAGGCGCATGGGCGATGAAAACAAGCTGCTTCTTCCCTTTGACGGCGTTCCGCTGGTCCGGCACACGGCAGCCACGATCCTGGCGTCCGGCTGCCGAACCCTGACCGCCGTGACCGGCCATGACGCCAGGGCTGTGCGGTACGCCCTGGACGGCATGAGGATCGATATCGTCTTCAATCCCGATTATGAGGCCGGACAGATGTCGTCGGTCACCTGCGGGCTGGACGCCCTTTCCGGCAAAACCGGACCGCCGGCGGCGGGTGTCATGATTGCCCTTGCCGACATGCCTTACCTCCAGGCGCAGGACTACCGCAGCCTCGCCGGGCTTTTTGCCGGCAGGGCCTCCCGGAAGATCATCGTCCCGCAGTTCCTCGGCGAGCGCGGCAATCCGGTGATCCTGCCGCAACGGCTCTGCGCGGATGCCGCGCGTGGCGGACTGCGCACCGGCTGCAGGCACCTCATCGACAACCGTCCCGCCGATGTGCATGCGGCGGAGATGAACAATTCCGCATTCGTCCGCGACATCGATACGGCGGCGGATTACGGCCGCGCGGTCGCCTTCCAACGCCCCGCCGCTCCCTGCTGCGGCTGAACCTCTCAAAAGTTACAAGGATACGCCCCATGGAAATGCACGACTCTCAACGCATCCGCGCGCCGCGCCAGGTCGTCTATGACGCGCTCAATGACGCCGAAGTCCTCAAGCAGTGCATTCCGGGCTGCGAAGAGCTCGAAATGATCTCCGAAACGGAGATGACCGCAACGGTCCTTTTGCGGGTCGGGCCGGTGAAAGCGCGCTTCAAGGGCACGGTTGAACTGTCCGATCTCAAACCGCCGGAAAGCTACACGATCAGCGGCGAGGGCAAGGGCGGCGTGGCAGGTTTTGCCAAGGGCGGCGCGACCGTGCAACTCACCGAGGACGGTGAGGACACAATCCTGAAATATGATGTCAACGCCGATATCGGCGGCAAACTCGCCCAGCTTGGCAGCCGGTTGATCGACTCGACCTCGAAAAAACTGGCCGGTCAGTTTTTCACCAATTTCGCCGCCGTCGTCGAGGAGGGCGCGCCGGCCTGATCGGCCGTTCCCTCACACGGGGATATAGGCCTGCGATTTGATCTCCTTGAGGATAAGGCTGGTCTTCACATGCGCTATGCCCGGCAGCTGGAACAAAAAATCCTCCAGCAGCTGGTTGTAGGCGGCCTGATCCTCGCAGATCACCCGCAGGTGATAATCGGCATCTCCCGTCGTCGCCAGACATTCCAGCACTTCCTCGCGCTGCGTAACGGCCGCAATGAAGTCCTGCAGGCGTCCGGTCTCGTGCCGCACCAATGAGACATAGACGATGGCCTGAAAGCCCAGCCCCGCCGAGGGGCCGTCGACAATTGCCGAATAGCGCCGGATAATGCCCGACTTTTCCAGCGCGTTGACCCGCCGCCAGCACACGGATGCGGACAGGCCCACCTTGTCGGCCAGCGCCTGGTTGGTGATCTGGCAGTCCTTCTGCAGTTCCCTGAGCAGCTGGCGATCGTGTTTGTCGAGCCGCATAAATCTCTCCGTTCATTTCAAAATTTGGCTGATTTCGGGATAATTTATCCGAAAAATCCCTGACATACAAATAAACTGGACAGAATAACCGCTAATACCCGGGTAAAATGGTACAAATAACAAATTCGGGGATATGCGTCATGAACATTCACGCACCGATGCCGCTGATGCAATACAGCCTGCAGGACCGGTTCCGGCGGCGGTCCGGCCGGGTCTATATGACCGGCACGCAGGCCATCACAAGGATTGTGCTCGACCACGCGCAACGCGATCGCCGTGCCGGCCTCAACACCGCCGGTTTCGTATCCGGTTATCGCGGCTCGCCGCTGGGCGGCGTCGATCTGGAGATGTGGCGCTGCGGCGACCTGCTTGCCGAAAACCGCATCGAGTTTCTGCCGGCGGTCAATGAGGACCTCGCAGCCACCGCCGTCCTCGGTTCGCAGCAGGTCGAGACCGATCCGAACCGCACCGTCGACGGCGTTTTCGGCCTTTGGTACGGCAAGGGGCCGGGCCTCGACCGGGCGGGCGATGCCCTAAAACACGGCAATGCCTACGGCTCCTCACCGCGCGGCGGCGTCCTGGTTGTCGCCGGCGACGATCACGGATGCGTTTCATCGTCGATGCCGCATCAATCGGACGTCGCCTTCATGGCCTGGTTCATGCCGACGCTCAACCCGGCCAGCGTCGGCGAATATCTGCAATTCGGCGAATACGGCTACGCGCTCAGCCGCTACTCCGGAATGTGGGTCGGCTTCAAGGCGGTATCCGAAACCGTGGAATCGGCGGCCTCCGTGGATATTCGGCCGGACCGGGTCTTTACGACGCCCGCTTTCGAAATTCCGCCCACAGGGCTGCATTACCGCTGGCCGGATCTGCCCGGACCGCAGATCGAGGAGCGGATGGAGGCCAAGAAGCAGGCGGTGTTCGCCTTTGCCCATGCCAACCCCATCGACCGGCGCATCTACAACAATGACGATGCAACCTTCGGCATCGTGACGACCGGCAAGGGCCACCTTGACCTCATGGAGGCGTTGCGCCTGCTCGGACTGGACAAACAGGCCTGCCGCGAGCTCGGTGTCGACATCTACAAGGTCGGCATGGTCTGGCCTTTGGCGCGCCAGGATGCCCTCGCCTTCGTGCGCGGCAAGCGCGAAGTGCTGGTGGTGGAGGAAAAGCGCGGCATTCTCGAAAGCCAGTTCAAGGAGTATTTCTACGACTACCCCGGCGACAAGCCCGATCACATGGTCGGCAAGCGCGACGAGAATGGCGAGCGGCTGGTTCCGTGGACCGGCGAGCTGTCACCGCTGCAACTCGCACCCATCGTCGCCGGCCGCCTCGACCTGGTCTTCGGCACCGGCAAGTTCTCCGAAAGAGCACGCGGTCTGCTTGAAAACCGGCTCGCGCCCATCGCCGTCGAAGGCGCCACCCGCACGCCCTATTTCTGCTCCGGCTGTCCGCACAATACGTCGACTAGGGTGCCGGAAGGCTCGAAGGCGCTCGCCGGCATCGGCTGTCACTTCATGGCGAGCTGGATGGACCGCGAGACCACCTCGCTCATCCAGATGGGCGGCGAAGGCGTCAACTGGGCGGCCTCCTCCCGCTTCACCGGAAAGGGCCATATCTTCCAGAACCTCGGCGAAGGCACCTATTACCATTCCGGCTCCATGGCGATCCGCCAGTCCATCGCCGCCGGTGCCAACATCACCTACAAGATCCTCTTCAACGACGCCGTCGCCATGACCGGCGGCCAGCCCGTCGACGGCCCCATCTCCGTCCAAGCCATTGCCCACGAAGTCCGGGCCGAAGGTGTCGAGCGCATCGCCCTTGTCTCGGACGAGCCGGACAAATTCACCCTTGCCGACTTCCCGCCGGCAACGACGCTGCATCACCGCAACGCGCTCGACGCCGTGCAACGCGAACTGCGCGAGATCGAGGGCGTGACGGTGCTGATCTACGAACAGGCCTGCGCGACGGAAAAGCGCCGGCGGCGCAAACGCGGGCAGATGGAGGATCCGAAGCGCTTCGCCGTCATCAACGAGCTGGTCTGCGAGGGCTGCGGCGACTGCTCCGTCGCATCCAACTGCCTGAGCATCGAACCGGTGGAAACGGAATTCGGCCGCAAACGCCGGGTCAACCTGTCGTCCTGCAACAAGGATTTCAGCTGCCTCGACGGTTTCTGCCCGAGCTTCGTCACGGTCGAGGGCGCGGAGCGCCGCCGGGGATCCGCGGCGAAGGAAGATGCCGAGGAACTGGCGGCCGATCTGCCGCAGCCCGATATGATCTCGCTGGAGCGCCCGTACAACCTCCTGGTGACCGGTGTCGGCGGAACCGGCGTGGTCACCGTGGGCGCGCTGATTACCATGGCGGCCCATCTTGAGGAAAAGGGCGCCTCGGTTCTGGATTTCACCGGATTTGCGCAAAAATTCGGCCCTGTCCTCAGCTTCATTCGCCTTGCCGCCGCACCGGGCGATATCAATCAGGTGCGCATCGACGATCACGCGGCCGACGCACTGATCGGCGGCGATATCGTCGTCTCGACATCACCCAAAGCTTCCCGCACCTACAGACCCGGCATGAGGACCGTCATCAACCTGGCCGAATCCCCGACCGGCGATATCGTCCGTCACCGCGATGCCAGCCTTGCCGTCGATCTGCGCCGGCGGGAAATCGAAGACGCCGTCGGCGCCGCCAATATATCGAGCCTTGATGCGAACCGCCTGTCCGAACGGCTGCTCGGCGACACCGTATTCGCCAATATCGTGCTGCTCGGCTACGCTTGGCAGAGCGGTGTGGTGCCGATCTCGCACGCAGCGCTGATGCGCGCCATCGAATTGAACGATGTTGCGGTGGACGCAAACAAACAGGCCTTCTCATGGGGCCGGATCGCCTTTGCCCGGCCGGAGCTGCTGCCCGCCGACGCCGACGAGAGGCCGGAGGCCGAGGGGTCGCTGAACGAGATCATCGGGCGACGCGCGGCCTTCCTGACCGATTATCAGGACGAGGCCTATGCCGCGCGCTACCGCACCTTGATGGATACCGTCCTGGCAACGGAAGAAAATACCGGCGCTGAGGGAATAACGCGGGCGGTCGCCCGTTCCCTGTTCAAGCTGATGGCATATAAGGACGAATATGAGGTGGCGCGCCTGCACGCCGATCCCCGGTTCATGAAGACCCTGAAAGACCGCTTCTCCGGCGACTTCAAGGTCAATTACTATATGGCGCCGCCCTTCCTCAATTCGGGTCTGGACGCGCGCGGCCGGCCGCGCAAGAGGCGCTTCGGAGCCTGGATGCTGCCGGCGTTTCATGTGCTGGCGCGCATGAAACGGCTGCGCGGAACCGCTTTCGATCCCTTCGGCTACGGTCATGACCGGCGCATCGAACGGGAGCTTATCGTCTGGTTCGAGGACATCATCGGCAAGGGCCTGCAAAACGTCACCGCGGACACCGCGGAGACCTGGCGCGAACTCTTCGAACTGCCGATGCAGATACGCGGCTATGGACCTGTGAAGGAAGACGCGATAGCAAAGGTCAAAACGCAAATGGCAGTCGGCCTCGCCAAACTGACCGGTGACGTATCACAACAGGAACCCGACCATGTTTGAAACCCTGCAACCGGCACCGCCCGACAAGATCCTCGCATTGATGGCGCAGTTTCGCGAAGACGAGCGCGACAACAAGACCGATCTCGGCGTCGGCGTCTACAAGGACGAGCACGGCGATACCGTGGTCATGCGGTCGATCCGGGCGGCCGAGAAGCGTCTTTATGATCAGCAGACCACAAAGACCTATGTCGGCCTTCAGGGCGATAAGGAATTTTGCGCCCGTATGGGGGAACTGATCCTTGGCGATGCGGTCTCGCCGGACCGGTACCGGGTCTGTCAGGCTCCGGGCGGCTCGGGCGCGCTCAGCATCATCGCCATGATGCTCAACCGCGCCCGCCCCGGCACAACCCTTTGGCTGTCCGACCCGTCCTGGCCCAACCATATGCCGCTTCTGACAAACGCCGGACTGCAGCCGAAATCATATCCCTATTACGACGCCGAAACCGGATCGATCCGTTTCGACGAGATGATCGCGGCGCTGAGCGAGGCGGAGGCCGGCGACATCCTGCTCCTGCACGGCTGCTGCCACAACCCCACCGGCGCCGACCTGTCCCCCGATCAGTGGAAAGCCGTGGCGGAGCTTTGTCGCGACAAGGGCCTGTTTCCGTTTGTCGACCTTGCCTATCTCGGCTTTGGCGACGGGCTGGAGGAGGACGCCGCCGGGATCCGGCTGCTGGCGCAGACGGTGCCCGAATGCGCGATTGCGGCAAGCTGTTCGAAGAACTTCGCCGTCTACCGCGAGCGGGTCGGAGCTGCGATGCTGGTCGGCACCGATACCGCGCGGCTCGATACGGCGTTCGGTCAGCTTCTGTCGGTGACGCGCAGCGTCTATTCCATGCCGCCCGACCACGGCGCGGCGGCGGTTCGCATCGTTCTTGAGGATGACGGTCTGAAAGCGGACTGGAAGGCCGAACTTGAAACCATGCGCACGCGCATGACAGGCCTGCGCCAGGACTTTGCCGACGCTTTGCGCCGCGCCTCCAACAGCTCGCGCTTCGATTCCATCGCCAGGCAGAAAGGCATGTTCTCGCGCCTCGGCCTCGGCCCGGACCAGATCGACACGCTGCGCAACGAGCACGGCATCTATATCGTCGGCGACAGCCGCATCAACATCGCCGGCCTGCCGGGCGACAGGCTCGACGATCTTGCCCGGGCGATTGTCTCGGTGGCCGACTGACACAAAACGGGGCCTTGCGGCCCCGTCCCGGTTCCTGCCGACCGGTTCGCTCAGCCGCCGATGCCGCCGAAGCAGAGATATTTGATCTCAACGAAATCCTCGATGCCGTATTTCGAGCCTTCGCGCCCGAGGCCCGACTGCTTGACGCCGCCGAACGGCGCGACCTCGGCCGAGATCAGGCCCGTATTGATGCCGACCATGCCGTATTCCAGCGCTTCGGCGACCGTCCACACGCGCGACAGATCGCGGGCATAGAAATAGGACGCCAGGCCGAACTCGGTCGCGTTCGCCAGTTCAATCACCTCTTCGACCGTATCGAAGCGGAACAGCGGAGCGACCGGCCCGAAGGTTTCCTCGCGCGCCACCTTCATGTCGCTGGTGATGCCGGTCAGCACGGTTGGCTCGTAGAACGTGCCGCCATGGGCGTCCGGCTTGCCGCCGGTCAGCACCGTCGCGCCGCCCGACAGGGCGTCGGCAACGTGCTCTTCGACCTTTGCCAGACCCTGGCCGTCGATCAGCGGGCCGGTCGTGACACCCTCCTCGAACCCGTCTCCCACCTTGAGCTCGCGCACCTTGACGGCGAGCTTCTCGGCAAATTCGTCGTAAACGGCGGACTGGACATAGATTCGGTTGGCGCACACGCAGGTCTGGCCCGCATTGCGGTATTTGGAGATCATCGCCCCGTCGACCGCCGCATCGATATCGGCGTCGTCGAACACGATGAACGGCGCATTGCCGCCCAGCTCAAGCCCGACCTTCTTGATCTGGTCGGAGCACTGGCGCATGAGGATCCGCCCGACTTCCGTCGAGCCGGTGAATGTCAGCTTGCGCACCTTGTCGTTGTCGCAAAGCTCGCGGCCGATGGCCGGACCGTCTTCGCCGACAATCAGGTTGAGGACGCCGGCGGGCATGCCGGCGCGCTCCGCCAGGACGCCGAACGCGATGGCCGAGAGCGGCGTCTGCTCGGCCGGCTTGACGACCACCGTGCAGCCGGTCGCGAGCGCCGGCGCGATCTTGCGGGTGATCATGGCATTGGGGAAGTTCCACGGGGTGATCGCGCCGACGACCCCGATCGGCTGCTTGACGACGACGATACGCTTGTCGGCCTGATGGCCGGGGATGGTGTCGCCATAAACCCGCTTGGCCTCTTCCGCGAACCACTCGAGGAAGGATGCGCCATAAACGATTTCGCCCTTCGCCTCGGCAACGGGCTTGCCCATCTCCATCGTCAGGATGATCGCCAGATCGTCGGCATTTTCCAGCTGCAGCTCGTAGAGCCGGCGCATGATGGCACCGCGTTCCTTGGCCGTCATCGCCGCCCAGCCCTTCTGAGCCTCATGCGCGGCATCGATCGCCCGGCGGGTGTTTTGGGCGCCCATATCCGGCAGGCTGGCGATCTCCTCGCCGGTTGACGGATTGGTGACATCGAAATGCCGTCCGCTGTCGGCTTCGACAACCCACTTGCCGCCAACAAGGCCGGCAGGCTTCAGAAGCGTCGGGTCCGACAGTCTGGAAAGGAGTTTATCGGAAATGCTCATAACGGGTCTCCACGATCACGCATAATCTCGGCAAGCGGCGCTGCGCCTTTGGCCACGTGTATTGACCATTGCACGCGTCAAAGCAAGGACGGCTTTTGAGAAATGATCCTGTCCGGCGCGCCGCTAGAGCGGAGCCGGCCCGGTCGACTGGCGAACCACCAGTTCGGTCGGCATTTCGATGGTCTGCGGTGTCGATTGCCGGGCCGAAATGATGTCGAGAAGCATGGTCATCGCCGTCTGCCCGATCTCGATGCGCGGCTGGTTGACCGTGGTGAGCGCCGGACTGTAGCTCTCGCTGATGAAAAGATTGTCGAACCCGACCACCGAGACATCTTCCGGCACGCTCAGGCCGCGCCGCCGCAATTCGCCGATGGCGCCGAACGCCATCTCGTCATTGGCCGCGAAAATCGCGGTCGGCGGCTCGTCACGATCGAACAGGCTGGCGCAGCACTCGCGGCCGCTCTGGCTGGAGTAATCGCCGACCGGTTCGAAATGATCGGGAATTTCCAGGCCGGCCTCGGCCATCGCCGTGCGATAACCGTCGAGCCGAAGGCGGCCGAGAATCTCGGGCAAGGGCCCGCAAATATGCGCGATGCGCCGGTGACCCAGCGACAGAAGGTAATTCACAGCCTCTTTTGCGGCGGCGCGGTTGTCGATCTGCACATGCGCAAGACCGCAATCTTCCACCGCCTCCAGCGCCACGACGATCGGCGCCAGCCCGCTTGCCGGCCGCAAAACGACATGATCCGAAGGAACCGCGCCGGTCATCAGGATCATGCCGTCGGCCTGCCCGTCGTGAAGCATGTCGAAATACTCGGCCTCACGCTCCGGATCGTCTTCCGTGTTGCCCATCAGCAGAACGTAGCCGGCCGCCCGGGCAATCGCCTCGACACCCTTGAAAATCTCCAGATAGAAGGGGTTGCTCATATTGCGCACCACCAGCAATACGGCCATCGATTTCTGAATGCGCAAATTGCGCGCCCGCACATTGGCCCGGTAGTTGAGCTGACTGGCGGCCTCGCGCACCTTCTCCCGGGTCGCTTCCGTAACGAGCGAGGAATCGCTCAGCGCGCGTGACACCGTTGCTGTCGAGACACCCGCGACGCGGGCAATATCCTTGATCTTGGTCCGCTGGTTCATGCCGGCTTTCGCTTTGGCTCCCGCGCCGTAAGGCCGGGCCGGACATCATGGTTCGAGACCGCCCTTATAGCTGACTTGTAATCGATTGCAAAACCACTCGTCCGGGCTTCGCGCAAAACATGGTCCGCACGTGGACGGATGGGGCGGCAGTGCATAATATTTGACCATACCGCACCGCACAAAAAATAAGCACCGTTTTTGAATGCACAAAATTTGACGCCCGCAAAACCGCTGAGATCCATTGTCCGCCAAAAGGAAAAACACGGATAAATAAATAAAAAACAAAAAGTTAACATTTCCCGACAATAAACAAATCGAGTCTGGCACGATTCCTGCGGGGCGGTCTCCGGTGCAAATACTTCTACGGAGATCAGAATGACCACTCTGAAAAACCGAAGCCGGTCCTTCGGAATGGCCGCTGTTGTTGCCGGTATGACGGCATCCACCGCGGCCATGGCCGAGGACACGATCAAGGTCGGTATCCTTCATTCCCTGTCCGGAACCATGGCCATTTCGGAAACGACGCTGAAGGACGTCATGCTCATGCTCATCGAGGAGCAGAACGAAAAGGGCGGCCTTTTGGGTAAAAAGCTGGAACCCGTTGTCGTCGATCCCGCTTCGGACTGGCCACTCTTTGCCGAAAAGGCCCGTGAACTTCTCGATGTCCACGAGGTCGCCGCCGTCTTTGGAAACTGGACATCCGTCAGCCGCAAATCCGTCCTTCCGGTCTTTGAGGAACTGAACGGAATTCTGTTCTATCCGGTGCAGTACGAAGGCGAGGAAAGCCAGCGCAACGTCTTTTACACCGGCGCCGCGCCGAACCAGCAGGCAATTCCCGCCGTCGATTACCTGATGGAGAACGAGGAAGTCGAACGCTGGGTGCTTGCCGGAACCGACTATGTCTATCCGCGCACGACCAACAAGATCCTTGAGGCCTACCTCAAGTCGAACGGCGTGGCCGAAGACGACATCATGATCAACTACACGCCGTTCGGTCACTCCGACTGGCAGACCATCGTCGCCGACATCAAGGCCTTTGGTTCCGAAGGCAAGAAGACCGCCGTCGTTTCGACCATCAACGGCGACGCCAACGTGCCCTTCTACAAGGAGCTCGGCAATCAGGGCATTTCGGCAACCGACATTCCCGTTGTCGCCTTCTCGGTCGGCGAAGAGGAACTGGCCGGCCTCGACACCGCGCCGCTCGTCGGGCACCTGGCCGCATGGAATTACTTCCAGTCGGTGGAATCGGACGAAAACGACGCCTTCATCGAGACCTGGAAAGAGTTCACCGGCGACAAGGACCGCGTCACCAACGACCCGATGGAAGCACACTATATCGGTTTCAACATGTGGGTTAAGGCGGTCGAGAAAGCCGGCACGACCGACGTCGACACAGTGATCGATGAGATCATCGGTGTTTCCGTGCCCAACCTTTCGGGCGGCTACTCGACCATGATGCCGAACCACCACATCACCAAGCCGGTGCTGATCGGCGAAATCCAGGAAGACGGTCAGTTCGACATCGTCGACCAGACCGACGGGCTGGTCGCGGGCGACGCCTGGTCCGACTACCTTCCGGATTCCGCGAAGCTGATTTCCGACTGGCGCAAGCCGCTGGAGTGCGGAAACTTCAACGTCGAGACCTCGACCTGCGGCGGCAAGGGAAGCTGACGCTGCAGGCGGCGGGCGTTGATGCCCGCCGCTCTCCGACAGAATGCGCCGCTGGCTCAGGGTTATGCTGAAACGATTTATTGCCGCACTGTTCATCCTCCCAATGCTGTTTTCCGCCGCCGGTGCCGACGATGGGTTAATCGAACGCATCGACGCGCTGGCGACCGGAAAACTGAAGGACCGCGCTGCTCAGATCGAGGCCATATCCGAAACCGGCGACGCGCGGGCCGTTCCTGTTCTCGAAGCTCTCAGGGACGGCTCGCTCTATTATCGAAAGTCCGACAAGAAAGTCTTTCTTGCCGAGAAATCCGGATCGGACCTTGTTCTGAGCGATCCGTTGACCTCAGCCGAAGTGGAAACGCTG
>NZ_CFHWAF010000058.1:0-27047 GCF_984452065.1 Hoeflea sp.
ACGGACACCAGTTCCACCTTGTTGAACTGATGCTGACGCAGCATGCCGCGCGTATCGCGGCCGGCGGAGCCGGCTTCCGATCTGAAACAGGGCGTCAGAGCGGTAAAGCGCAGCGGCAGCTTGTCGTGATCGAAAATCTCTTCACACGCCAGGTTGGTCAGCGACACTTCGGCGGTTGGAATGAGCCACCTGCCATCCGTCGTGTGGAAAAGATCCTCCGCGAATTTCGGCAATTGTCCCGTCCCGAACACCGCCTCGTCACGAACAAGCAGCGGCGGCTGGACCTCCGTATAGCCGTGCTCGCCGGTGTGCAGGTCCAGCATGAACTGGCCAAGCGCCCGCTCGAGTCTGGCGAGCTGACCGCGGAGCACGACGAAACGGCTGCCGGCGATACGTGAGGCGAGCTCGAAATCCATCTGGCCGAGCGCCTCGCCGATTTCGAAATGCTCAAGCGGCTTGTGGTTCCAGCCGGGTTTGGCGCCGACCTTGCGGACCTCGACATTGTCTTCCTCGTCAGCGCCTTCCGGCACATCGTCGAGCGGGATGTTCGGAAGAGCGGAGAGCGCGTCCTCCAGGCGCGAATCCAGCGCCCGCACATCCTCCTCGGCGGTCTGCAATGCGGATTTCAGCGCGGCGACTTCGGCCTTCAGCCTGTCCGCGGTCTCCTGATCCCTGCGCCCCATCGCGGCACCGATCTCCTTCGATGCGGCATTGCGGCGCGACTGCATGTCCTGCAGTTTTTGAACGCGATCACGGCGTTCCTCGTCAATTCGGATTATCTCGGCCGAGGCGGCTTCCGCATCGCGCTTGGCAAGGGCGGCGTCAAGGTCCGCAGCATTTTCACGTATCCATTTGATATCAAGCATGATCTTTGCCCGAAGCGAGTTTACGGCGACGCCTTTTCCTGTGTCGAGGAGTTCTCTTCCTCGTCCCTGGATTCGGCATCAGCGCGCCGTCGCTCGACGAGTCGGGCTGCATAGATGGCAATCTCGTAGAGAAGGACGGTGGGAAGTGCAAGACCGATCTGGCTGGCCGGATCGGGCGGGGTCAGGATGGCAGCGGCGATAAAGGCTGCGACAATGGCATATTTGCGTTTGGCCGCCAGACCGTCGGCCGTCACCAGCCCGACCCTGGCCAGCAATGTGGTGACCACGGGCAACTGGAACACCAGCCCGAACGCAAAAATCAGCGTCATGATCAGGTCGAGATATTCCGAGACCTTCGGCAGCAGCTCAATGGCAACCTTGCCGCCCTCGGCCGGCTGTTCCATTGCGAGGAAGAACCACAGCACCATGGGCGTGAAGAACAGATAGACCAGCGCGCCGCCGATGAGAAAGAGGATCGGCGAAGCAATCAGGAACGGCATGAATGCCGCCCGCTCATTCTTGTAGAGCCCGGGGGCGACAAATTTGTAGACCTGTGCCGCGATCATCGGAAACGCGATCACCAGCCCGCCGAACATGGCGATCTTGATCTGCGTGAAAAAGAACTCCTGCGGCGCGGTGTAGATAAGCTCGATCTGACGCCCCTCGAGACCGGCCCACTCGACCGCCCATGAAAACGGCACGACGAGCAGATTGAACAGTTGCTTGGCAAAAAAGAAGCAGACCAGAAACGCGATAAAAAAGGCACCCACCGCCCAAAGCAGGCGCTGGCGCAGTTCGATCAGATGCGCCATCAGCGGCTGCGCTGTATCGTCGAGTTCCTCGGTGGTCACGCCGCATCCCCACTGCTCTTGGCGGCCCTGGTGCTGGCCCGGGTTTTACGGGCGGGCGCTTTCGGCGCGTTTTTTGCAACTGCCGGCTTTTTGGCGGCGGGCCGTGTCTTGGCCCCACCGTTGGCTTTTGCCGCCGGCTTGCGGGCGGGCGTCTTACGCGCTGCCGTCTTTTTCCTGGTGGCTGCGGTCTCACCGGCCTTCTTTGCCGCGGCCGCACCGGCGGTTTTCTTCGCGGTCGTTTCCGGCTTGTCGATCGATGCCGGCGAAGGGCTGCCGTCGGATTCGGCCGGTTCTTTCATCGCCTTGTCGAGATCCGCCTTGATCTCGTTGCCGGCCTCCCTGATCGGGTCGACCACATCCTTGAGCATGTTTGTCGGATTGAACTGCTTGGCCTCGTTCAAAACGTCCTTGACGTCGTCCAGCTCGGCTTCCTTCAGCGCTTCATCGAACTGGCTGCGGAACTCGCCGGCCATCGCCCGCATCTTGCGGGTCGTACGGCCGAATGTGCGCAGCATTGCAGGCAGGTCTTTTGGCCCGACGACGATGATCAGCACCATCGCGATAAGCAGCAGTTCGGGCCAGCCTAAATCCAACATGGACGAGTCTCCCCGCGGCGAGAGCCGCGGTCAAAATGCACGTGAAGAAAGCAGATTGGTCGGCGGGAACGCCGATCAGCTCTTTTCGGTCTTCTCGTCTGCCTTGTGCTCAACCGTCTTTGCCGAATCCGAAGGCTCGTCTTCTCCCATTCCCTTGCGGAAATTCTTGATGCCCTTGGCAACGTCACCCATGAGTTCGGGTATCTTGCCCCGGCCAAACAGTAAAAGCACGACGACCAGCACGATCAGCCAGTGCCAGATGCTAAAACTACCCATTACTGTCTCTCCCTGAGGATATTAAGTCTGATGTAGGTTGTTTCTGACCACTTTCAAACACCATTATGTCACGGTCGTTAACGCAAAGCATCACCTCGCGCAATCCCGACTTGAGCATGCCTGCCCTTATTCTGGACTGAATAACCTGCTCCGTGCCCGGAATCGCGACGCCCAATTGCTCGACGACGCCGAGAAAGCGGCGGTATACGATACGGGCCGGAATATCGCCTGCACCGTCGCGCACCTCAACGCCCGGCAGCCGGATCGCAACCGTCACAGGATCGCCCTCGCGCGCATTGCCGGCGCTGAAGGTTCCCAGCGGCGTCGAAACCCGGCCATCCGAAACGTTGCCGTGAAACACGTTGAGTTCCGAAAAGAACGCCGCGGTGAAAAGGTCGACCGGCCTGTAATAGAGGTCTTCGGCCGTCCCGAGTTGCACAAGCCTGCCTTCGTTGAGGAGCGCAATCCGGTCGGCCATCCGCATCGCCTCCTCGGCGTCATGCGTGACCATCAGCGCCGTCGCCCGCGTCTCGCGCAAAATCGTCAGCGTTTCGTCGCGCACCGTGTCCTTGAGACGCGAATCCAGTCCGGAGAACGGCTCGTCCATCAAGAGCACCGACGGTCGCGGGGCCAGCGCCCGCGCAAGGGCCACGCGCTGCTGCTCCCCGCCCGACAGCGCATGCGGAAACTGATCGGAATAGTGCGCCAGACCGACCCTTTCGAGCGCGGCCGTCGCCTCCTCCTTCGATTCCGTTTCCGACAGGGCATTCAACCCGAAGCGCACATTGTCAAAGACGCTCATATGCGGAAACAGCGCGAAGTCCTGAAACATCAGGCCGACGCCGCGCCGCTCCGGCGGCACAAAGACCCTGGGTCCGGAAATCTCCTTCCCGTTGAGCAGGATACGTCCTTTCTTCGGACGCTCCAGACCAGCCGCGAGGCGCAGAAGTGTCGTCTTTCCCGAGCCGGAAGGGCCGAGCAGGCAAAGCAATTCGCCCGGCGCGGCACGCAACGAGACATCATCGAGTGTGAATTGACCCTGATAGTCGTGCCGAATGTCCTCAAACGCCAGTTCGGCGGCAATGGTCACGCCTGCGCTCGGCTGAGGATGGTGCTGTGCGGAGGCTGGAGTCAAGGCACGCCTTCAGTGTGGATGAAACTCCGCTACTACTCGTCTTCTTCACCCATCGGTGTCAAGAGGCCCAGTTCCTCAAGATCGGCCTGGGTGATCGGATCCTCATCCTCGAACAAGTCATCGTTTGCCGGCGGAACCGGAACCTGGAAGTTCGACGGGATACGCGAAGAGAGCAGCCCCGCGCCCTTCAACTCCTCAACGCCCGGAAGATCACGCAATTCCTCAAGCCCGAAATGGTCGAGGAAATCGAGCGTCGTTCCGTAGGTCACGGGCCGGCCGGGCGTTCTCCTGCGGCCGCGCATTCTGATCCAGCCCGATTCCAGCAGCACGTCGAGCGTGCCGCGCGATGTGGCCACACCCCTGATCTCCTCGATCTCGGCCCGTGTGACGGGCTGGTGATAAGCGATGATGGCCAGCACCTCGAGCGCGGCGCGCGACAGTTTGCGGATGTCGACCTGATCGCGGTGAATGAGGAAGGACAGATCCGCGGCCGTGCGGAATGCCCAATTGTCATCGATCCGCAGAAGGTTGACGCCGCGCAGGCTATAGAACGCCGCCAGACGCTTCATGACCGATCCGACATCGGTTGCCTCCGGCAGCTTCCCGGCGATCACGCTTTCCGGCACCGGGCCCGAAGACGCAAAGACCAGCGCCTCGGCAATCCGCTCAGCCTCGATCAGCGCGCGCTTCGCTGCCTCATCGGTTTCCTCGTTCGCCGCCATTGCGTTCACATCCTTGCCGAACGGCACAACATTGGCCTGTGTTCCTTCCGCCATTCAGGCAGTCTCCTCATTGTTTCCCTCCCGGGCGGCGTCCTGACCGCGCCTGAGGTAGATCGGTGCAAACGGCACGTCCTGCCGCATTTCAAGGCGCCCTTCCCTCACCATTTCCAGTGACGCCGCGAAAGAACTCGCGATTGCCGTTGCCCGTTCCTGCGGATCAGCCAGATACCGGACAAGAAAATGATCGAGCGCGGTCCATTCGTGCAGTTCGCCGATCATTCGCTGAAGGATCACGCGCGCATCGCCGAGCGACCAGACGCGGCGTTTGGAAATCGTCACCTGCGTGACCGCCTGACGCTGCCGCAGCCCGGCATAAGCGTTCAACAGATCGTAAAGCGTCGCCTCGAACTCGGAGGTCCGCTGAATGACGACCGGCTCCGGATCGCCGCGCACAAAAATATCGCGTCCGACACGATTGCGGTTGACGAGCCGCGTTGCCGCGTCGCGCATCGCTTCCAGCCGCTTGAGGCGGAACGCCAGTTGCGCCGCCATTTCCTCGCCTGTCGGCTCGTCGCCATCGGCCTTTTGCGGGATGAGCAGCTTCGACTTGAGGAAAGCAAGCCACGCCGCCATGACAAGATAATCGGCCGCAAGCTCAAGTCTGAGCCGCCGCGCACTGTCGATAAAGGTCAGGTACTGCTCGGCAAGCGACAGGACGGATATGCGCGCCAGATCCACCTTTTGATTGCGCGCCAGATGGAGCAGCAGATCGAGCGGTCCCTCAAATCCGTCGATATCGATGACCAGTGACGGTTCGCTCAGCCCCCGTTCGGTGCCCGCATCATTTTCCCACAGCTTGTCCATCGGGGCTTTCGCCTCTTCCGGCTTCTGCTGTTCTCGCAACGCATTCGCCATGACATCAAGCCCTCAAACCAGCGATTCCGTTTTATCCAGCAAACGGGCGAATTCCGCCCGCAATGCCTGTTCGTCCGCGCGTTCACCGCCACCAAAAAGCGTGACGACCCGCTGCGCCCTTTCCGCGGCGGCGCCGTTAAGAACCGGCGTATGAGCGCTGACCTCGGCCATTTCCTCCATCACCCCGTTGCAGTGAAGCACTACATCGCATCCGGCCTCGAATATTGCATCGGTCTTCGATGCGAAATCCCCAGAAAGTGCCTTCATGGACAGGTCATCCGTCATGAGCAACCCGTCAAAACCGATTGTGCCGCGAATGATGTCGTTGACGATGATCGGGGACGACGTCGCGGGGCGGTCCGGATCGATTTTCGCAAATGTCACGTGGGCGGTCATCGCCATCGGCGCATCCGCCAGCATGCGAAACGGTAAGAAATCTCTCGCTTCCAATGCCTCTGGCCCGGCATCCACCACGGGCAGATCGAGGTGGCTGTCCACAGTCGCGCGCCCATGTCCGGGCATATGCTTGACAACCGGCAGCACGCCGCCTGCGGTAAGGCCGTCCATGGCCTGACGCCCGAGGACTGTAACCGCTTCGGGGTCCATGCAATAAGCCCGGCTGCCGATCACGTCATGACTGCCCGCCATCGGCACATCGAGGACCGGCAGGCAATTGACGTTGATCCCGAGTCCCGAAAGGTCATGGGCATGAAGCCGCGCCATAAGCCATGCCGCGCGCAGCCCGTCGGTTTTACTCGAGCGGTAGATCGAGCCGATCGCCGAGGCCGGCGGGTAGTCCGGAACCAGCGGCGGCTTTATCCGCTGCACGCGCCCGCCCTCCTGATCGATCAGCACAGGCGCGTCGTCCCGCCCGACGCAATCGCGCAGGGACGCCACCAGATCGACAACCTGTTGCCTTTCGTGGATGTTGCGCGCAAACAGGATGAAGCCCCAAGGACGCTCCGCCCTGAAAAAGGACTTTTCCTCATCCGTAAGCGTTAATCCGCCGCATCCAAGGATCATCGCTTTTGATTCGGCCATGGTCGAATCATACACCGCTGGTTCGCAAAGGACAGCCCGTTAAATCAAGGCTCGGCGGCTCGCTATCCGGCAATCGGCCGCGCCCTGCTAGCGCGCAACGAAACAGCTGCCGCCGGCAGCTTTGTATTGGGCGCACAGATTGTTTGCCTCGGACCTCGACCCGGCTGGTATGCGCACCCGATAGAACACGCCGCGATTCGGGATGTCGGCGCGCTGGAAATCGACACCCTTGCCGCCGATGATCGACGCATAGCGCTGGGAAAGATTCTCATAGGATTCGCGCGCCGCAGCCTCCGACGGCTGCGAGGAAATCTGCATCATATAGCCACCCGGATTGGCGACCGGCGGGCTTCCCGCCAGATTGCCGCGCTCGGTCACGGCCTCGACGATGGTCACCGGCTGCTCAGCCGGCCGGGTGGACGGAACCGGCGCGTCGCCCGCTGCGGCGGATCGGGATTGCGTAGCGCCGCCGGCCGCGGCAGCCGGTCTGCCCAGCGGCAACGGCAAGGCTCCTGTGTCGCGCAGATTATCGTCAATCGGCGGCAGGGCCGCGACCTGGTTTGCCGGGGCTGCCGACGTGTCAGCGGTTGTCGTATCCAGCGCCTGCGTCGACGCGATCTGCTGTTCAACGGCCGCATCCGTATTGCCGCGCAGCGCGCTTGCGCCTGACGCATCGGCGGGTGCGACAGACGGGGTTGTCTGAATGGAAACCGCTGCCGTCCGATCGGCCGGCTCGGGCTCCTCACGCGCCACGATTGTGCCATCGGGCCGGACAACGAGCGTGCGCACCTTGCGCGGTGCGATACCCGCACTTGCACCTTCCGAGGCCCTGGGATCGGGATCAAGCGGCGGCGTCGCGGCAAGCCTCTCCTCAACCTTGGCCACGGGCGCCTCGGCCGCCGCGCGCCCTTCCAGCGGCAGCGTATCGGGGTCGAGCGTACGCTGAACGACGTCCACCGGCTCTTCCGTCGTGGTCACGAGACTTTGTTCGGCAGCGCCCGACGTTTCGTTCCCGGCAACTTTGTCGTAAACGGCAAGATCTTGATTCGGAACGGTTTTACCGCCGGGATCCTCCGGCTTGACCTTCACCGGATCATTGTTGGCGGCAATAACCGGCGGATCGCCCGCGCCGCTGCCCAGGCTGGAGTTCCACAGATAGAACCCGCCGCCACCGCCGACGGCGATCGCGAGAACGATGATTGCGGCGACCATACCGCGTCGCCCGCCCCGATCCTCATCCGCGCCATCGAAATCCGGAGCCGCAAGGTCATCGACCGTGAAATCGTCATCGCCGGGAAAGACGTCAGGATCGTAATCGTCGTCGTAACCGCCCGTGGCCGGATCGTCGTAATCGCTGTTCACCGCGGACACATTGCCGGCCTGATAGTGAGCATCGAAGCTGTCCAAAGTGGCGGGTTCCAACTCGGCATTGCCATGCAGGCTGGAGGCATCGGTATAGGCCTCCGCAGCTTCCGCCATAGCCGATCCGGTGTCCTGTCCGGACAGAACGTCAAGCTCATCTTCGAGCGGAAGACCGAAATCGCCTCGGTTCGGATCATTGCCGGCGACGTCTGCGTCACCGTAATCCGGCACGGCGAATTCGGACATGGCTTCCGGCGCGGCGTCCGTCTCGGCGATGTCAGCAGGATCGAAAGGCACGTCCGGTACATCGGCGACCGCCTCCGATGCCTGCGCCTCGACCTCGGCCATTTCCGCGAGCAGCATGTCCGTCAGGCTGCCGCCTTCCTGTGCCGGCTCATCCGATTTTGTTGCGTCGATGTCGCGCTGCAGGCGCTCATAGGCCTGTTTCAGATCATCGCTTTCGGCAATGCCTTCGAGCGGCTCGGTCGACGCTTCCGGCATCCGGACCGTTTCGGACTGCCCGGTCTCAAACGGCTGGGACACCGGCTCCGGCCGGGGCTCCGGCTGGATGGCATGCTCGGGCTGGGCCGCGGGCTCCGGTTCGGGCTTGCGGGCATCGCCCTCAAGTGCGGAGAACGCCGCCTGGAGCTCGGCCTCCAGGCTGGTCATCTGCGCCGTTGCGCCGGCACTCGCATGCGGCCAGGCACCCGCATCCTCGGACACGGAGCCCGTATCGGCTTCCGGCTGAACAGGCGTCATCCTGTCATTTACGCGTTTCGAACTCGTCGACTGGATATCTTCCTGCACCTGCTCGAAAGGGGCTTCGGGCGGCTGGGCCTGCGGCGCGGCGGCGCCCTCGCCTGCCACATCGATTTCGAGCTCGCGCATCAGCTCAGCCTCAAGGTCAAACCCGGGGTCTGCCTGTCCGTCATCGCCATCGCTGTCGGAAGCGTTGTTTTCCTCGTCGTCAAATCCCACGATCCGCGCCAGTTCGGCAAGCGGGTCGTCCTCCTTGCGATCCGCCTCCGCCGGCTGGCGCGTTTCAGAAATTCGGTTGTCGGCCATTCCGTTCACTCGTGCACATTGAGCGTAGTTCAATGCCAGTACATTGTGGGCAAAAGGTGACGCCTAACGCATCTCAACCGGCGCATTTGTCCCGGTTATCGAAAGCCCCGACTTCAGCACCGCCGCGACGGCCTTGACCAGCCCCAGCCTCGCCATGCTCAATTTTGGTTTCGTCTCGTTTACAAACCGCAGTTCCGGTTTTTCTTTCCCCCTGTTCCAGTGAGCATGGAACGCACTTGCCACATCGTAGAGATAAAACACGATCTTATGCGGTTCGTGAGTTGCTGCAGCACTTTCCACGATCCTGGGGAATTCCGCAAGTTTTGCAACCAGCTGAATTTCGCACTCATCCGAAATCAGCTCGTCCACAGCCGAAGAAAGATCGGCCGCATCAAGGTCAACATCCGGGAAAACCTCCGCAGCCTGGCGGAAAATCGAGTGACAGCGGGCATGTGCATACTGCACGTAGAACACCGGATTGTCCTTTGATTGCTCCGTTACTTTGGCAAAATCAAAGTCAAGCGGTTCGGAGTTTTTGCGGTAAAGCATCATGAATCGGACCGAATCACACCCCACTTCTTCGACCACATCGCGCAGTGTGACGAAGTCTCCCGAACGCTTCGACATGCGCACCGGTTCACCGTCCCGGTAGAGCTTGACGAGCTGACACAGCAGCGCGGTCAGCTTGGCCTCGCCTTCGGACACGGCCCTGGCGACCGCCTCCATCCTTTTGACGTAGCCGCCGTGATCGGCGCCGAGAACATATATCATCTCCTTGAAGCCGCGCTCGAACTTGTCATGGAAATAGGCGACATCGGCGGCAAAATAGGTGTAGGAGCCGTCCGACTTGATCAGCGGCCGGTCAATATCGTCCCCGACATCGGTCGACTTGAACAGCGTCTGCTCACGATCCTCCCAGTCCTCGGGTCGCTGGCCCTTCGGCGGCGGCAATTTGCCCTTGTAGACATGGCCCTTGAAGGTCAGATCGTTGATTGCCTCGCGGATGGCCTTGGCTCCGTCGGCGTGCAGCTGGCGTTCCGAATAGAAGACCTCCTGCTCGACATTCAGCGCCGCCAGGTCCTGCCGGATGATCTTCATCATCGCGTCGATGGCCCTGTCCTTGACGACAGGCAGCCATTCATCCTCGGTCATGCCCCGCAGCCTGGAGCCGAATTCCTCGGCCAGTTGCCGGCCCACCGGCACAAGATAGTCGCCGGGATAAAGGCCGGGCGGTATCTCTGCGATATCGTCGCCCAGAGCTTCCCGGTAGCGCAGGAAAACCGAACGCGCCAAAATGTCGATCTGGGCGCCGGCATCGTTGATGTAATATTCCTTGGTCACGTCATAGCCGACAAACGACAGCAGGTTGGCCAGCGAGTCGCCGACCACGGCGCCGCGGCAGTGGCCGACATGCATCGGGCCCGTCGGATTGGCCGATACATATTCGACATTGATCCTCGTTCCGGCGCCGACATCGCTGCGGCCGTAATTCTCGCCGGCCGCGATGATCGCCGCCAGCGTGCGCTGCCAATAGGCCGGCGACAATTTCATGTTTATGAACCCCGGACCCGCGACGCTGATGTTTTCGACATCCGGGTCGCGCTCCAGAACGGCGGATATCTCAGCCGCCAGTTCGCGCGGGTTGGTGCCGAGAGGTTTTGCCAGCACCATGGCCGCATTGGTGGCGACATCGCCATGGCTCTGGTCACGGGGCGGCTCGACGGCCACCCGATCGAGACGGAGCTGATCGCCCTGCTCGCGAATCTGGGCCAGAGATTCAAGTGCAACCAAAACTCGACCTTCAAAATCCTTGAAAAGATTCATCTTTATTCGCCCGGGGAATGCTCCGGCGGAGACACGTTCGATGTCCCGGCCTGGAGAGGTTGCCGCTGACTAACGCAAATCCGGTGTCCGGTCAAACAGCGCACGATGCTGCCGGATGGCGAAATTGTCGGTCATGCCGGCGAGATAATCGGCAACGCGGCGCGCAATGGCGGCCTGGTCGAAACGGGCGAGGCCCTGTTTCCAGACACCGCCCATCAGAGCCGGGTCCGCGACATAGGCGGCAAAAAGATCCCGCACGATTGCCGCCGCCTGCTCGCGCACGCGCATAACCTCGGCATGGCGATAGAGATGTTTGTAGAGGAACGACTTTATGCTCCGGTCGGCGCTTTGCAGTGCCGGCGAGAACGCGGCAAAGCTTCGGTTCGCGCCGCGCACGTCATCCGCGCTTTCGGGCCGCATCTGCGCGATGTTACGCTGCGCCACGGTGATCACGTCCTCGACCATGAGCGTGATCTGCCGACGCATGATCTCATGGATCATCCGGCTTTCCTCCAGGTCCGGATACCTGACGCGCGCATCGGTCAAAAGGTCGCTCAGGAACGGCACATCCTCCAGCATGTCCAGCGTCAGCAGGCCGCTGCGCAATCCGTCATCTATGTCATGCGTGTTATAGGCGATATCGTCGGCGATCGCCGCCACCTGCGCTTCGAGGCTGGCAAAGGTGGAAAGCCGCAGATCCTGACGTTCGCAATAGTCTAGAATGGGCTGGGGAACGGTACCGTTCAGGCCGTTTCCTGCCGTGTCCGTCAGCGGTCCGTTGTGCTTGACAAGCCCCTCGAGGCTTTCCCAGGTCAGATTGATCCCGTCGAAATCGGCGTAGCGGCGCTCAAGCTGCGTGACGATGCGCAGGGACTGGGCGTTGTGGTCGAAACCGCCATAGTCCCGCAACAGCTCGTCGAGCGCATCCTCACCCGTGTGACCGAACGGCGTGTGGCCGAAATCGTGGACGAGCGCAACGCCTTCGGCCAGGTCCTCATCCAGCCGCAGCGCGCGCGCCAGAGCCCGCGCGATCTGCGCCACCTCGATCGTATGTGTCAGGCGTGTGCGAAAATGATCGCCCTCATGGGCGACAAAGACCTGCGTCTTGTGCTTAAGCCGGCGAAACGCCGTGGTGTGGATGATGCGGTCGCGGTCGCGCTGAAACTCGGAGCGGGTCCGGCTCGGATCCTCCGGATAGAGCCTGCCCCGGCTGCGTTTCGGGTCGCTCGCCCACACTGCCCGCGCGCCGGTTCCGAAACCGAGCGCACCTTCGTCCAATGCCATAGATCCGCCTTCCCCGTTGACGCGGCATGCCGTTGTTCATACCTATAGGGCAATGGTGTTCAATCACAATCTCTCCGGGCCTTGAACTCGGCCAGAAGGTGACAAGATGGAAAACAATCAGGTTACGCTGTCGGATGCGGCGGCAAGTCGGATCGTCCAGATTCTGGCGTCCGAAGACGGAAAATCGGCGCTTCGCGTGTCCGTGGAAGGCGGAGGCTGCTCAGGATTCTCCTACAAGTTCGATCTGGCCGATCAGGCGGACGACGACGACTTCGTGCTTGAAAAGGGTCAGGCGCGTGTGCTGATCGATTCGCTCTCGCTCGTTTATATGGGCGGTTCGGAAATCGACTTTGTCGACAATCTGATGGGGCAGTCGTTTCAGATCAACAATCCCAACGCGGTCGCCTCGTGCGGCTGCGGAACAAGTTTCACCATCTGACGGCCCCGCATGAAGATAGCCAGCTGGAACATCAACGGGATCAAGGCGCGCCTTGACAACCTCATCAACTGGCTGACGGAAAGCCAACCGGATATCGCCTGCCTGCAGGAGATCAAATCCGTCGACGGGAATTTTCCGCGCCAGGAGATCGAGGCGCTCGGCTACCATGTCGAAACCCACGGTCAGAAGGGTTTCAACGGCGTGGCCCTTTTGTCGAAGCAGAAGCCGGATGAGGTAAACCGCGGCTTGCCGCTGCTGTCGCCGTCGCACGAGGCGGATGAACAGGCCCGTTTCATCGAGGGCGTCTTCTCGCTCGACGGTGGCGCATTGCGCGTCGTCTCTGTGTACCTGCCCAACGGAAACCCGGTCGATACCCAAAAATTTCCCTATAAACTCGATTGGATGGAGCGGCTGGAACGATGGGCCGCCGATCGCCTCGCGCTTGAGGAACCGCTGGTTCTCGCCGGTGATTACAACGTCATACCCGAGCCGTTCGACTGCCACGATCCGGCCGTCTGGGAGGGCGACGCCCTGTTCCGGGGCGAAACCCGCTCGGCTTTCCGCCGTCTGGAGAATCTCGGTTTCACCGATGCAATCCGCAACACGACCGATGCCGACAAGATCTACACGTTCTGGGATTACCAGGCCGGCGCATGGCCCAAAAACAACGGCATCCGCATCGACCATCTCATGCTGTCGCCGGAAGCGGCCGACCGGCTGACATCCGCAGACATCGAAAAGCACGTGCGCGGCTGGGAAAAACCGTCCGACCACGTGCCGGTCGTCGCGAATCTGGGCTTCCTGCCCGCTTCCTGATCCCAAACAGGCGCCGCTGCGGGGACCGGCCGCTCGCCAGCCCCTGCTCATGCGACACGTGCTGAGTTGACCGTGACGCCGCCAAATGGTTCAAGCGGACGAAATATCTGTCGAGGAGCACCGCACCCATGTCCCTTCCGGAAAAGGCTTTTCCCGTCTCATGGGACCAGTTCCACCGTGACGCCCGGGCCCTCGCCTGGCGCATCTCCGGATCGGACCGGGAATGGCGCGGCATTGTCTGCATCACCCGCGGCGGTCTGGTGCCTGCGGCCATCGTCGCCCGCGAACTCAACATCCGTCTGATCGAGACGGTGTGTGTCGCCTCCTACCATGATTACGCCAATCAGGGGAAAATGACGGTCCTGAAGGAAATCAGCGACGAACTGCTCGCCTCGGAGGGCGAGAATGTGCTGATTGTCGACGATCTGACCGATACCGGACGGACCGCCGAAGTGGTTCGCGCCATGTTGCCGAAGGCGCACTTCGCCACCGTCTACGCCAAGCCGAAGGGCCGCCCCCAGGTGGACACGTTCATCACCGAGGTCAGCCAGGACACCTGGATCTACTTCCCGTGGGATATGGGCTTTGCCTATCAGGAACCCATCACCAAGGACCCGGTCGGCGAGCCGTAGCGAGGGCCGGCTGGCATCGCGCGTCGTTTCATCCTATCGTTTCAGGGTTGAACAATATGCGGGAGGAAGGCCATGGCTCACGACAAGGTACTGCGCACGCCGGAGGAACGCTTCGCCGCCATTCCGGACTATCCGTTCGGGGCGAATTATGAAACGGTCGACGGCGGCGAATACGGCCCGTTGCGCATGCATTATGTCGACGAGGGGCCGAAGGACGGGCCGGTGGTCCTTCTCATGCATGGCGAGCCGACCTGGTCCTATCTCTACCGCACGATGATACCGCCGATCGCGGCCGCCGGCATGCGCGTGCTGGCGCCCGATTTCATCGGCTTCGGCAAATCCGACAAGATCGCCGAGCGCTCCGCCTATTCCTATCTTGCCCATGTCAACTGGATGAAGGCGTGGATCGACAGGCTGGCATTGAAGAACATCACCCTCTTCGGCCAGGACTGGGGCGGGCTGATCGGCCTGCGCCTGGTGGCCGAGGCCCCGGAGCTTTTTGCCCGCGTCATGATCGGCAATACCGGCCTGCCGACCGGCGACCGCGACCTTGGCGAGGCCTTCAAACAGTGGCGCGAATACAGTCAGACGACGCCGACCTTCAATATCGGCGGCATTGTCTCGCGCGGCACGGCGCGCGGCATGGACGAGGCCGTGGCCGCCGCCTATGACGCGCCCTTCCCGTCCGAGGACTATAAGGCCGGCGCCCGCGCCTTTCCGATGCTGGTGCCGGCGAGCGCCGACGATCCGGCGGCGCCCGCCCAGCGCGCCGCATGGGAAAGCCTGAAGCGTTTCGAAAAGCCGTTCCTGACCTGTTTTTCCGACAAGGACATGATCATGCGCGGCGGCGAGAAGGTGTTTCAGAAACTGATTCCCGGCGCCGCCGGCGAGAATCATTTCATCACCGAAAATGCCGGCCATTTCCTGCAGGAGGACGCCGGGCCGCTGCTCGCCGAAAAGCTTGTTTCATTTGCACGCAAAGAGTGAAAAAGCCGACCCGGTCTCGCCTCGATACAAGCGAAACGACGGCCGGCCGATTCGCCGCGAATCGCTTTTTCCCTGTCAAGTGCACCGGCGCAACGTGTGCGTCTCGATTTTTTTTCGGCCAACATGTTTGCGGCCTTTTTTGCTTGACGGCGGGGCAAGTGCGGACTTTTCAAGGCATTGCGCTTTCCCCGCTTTCCACATTTGCGACCCACAACATCTGGTGTTCACAAATCTGACGCAAACAATCCCTTGACGGTCCAAAACGAGTCGCGTTCTACTGTGCGGACGTTGTTCCAGCAGCGCGGTCTGTGCGTTTCTGTCAGATCCCAATCAGTTTTAAAGCGTCAGGACATGAAGTCCCATGCAGGTGGTTTTGTTGTACGGGACCGAGGGGAGTTCCGCGCGGTTTGCAGCCGTTTTGCTGGAAAAATGTGATTGGCGTAAAAAGGCTGTTAATACTATGTTTAGCGTTTGCAGCGAATATCGACACAAGATATAGCGTCATTAGCGAGGGGGCTTCGCGAAAACGCTTGAGTGAAATTCGAGACCTGCTGCGCATTCGGGGTATGCAGGAAGGGAAACTGCGTCTTGTCGGCAATGGGCGGCGGCAAGGCGGTGACAAACGAGGAAAAAGCATGCGCATCGAGCGTCGTTTTACAAAAGCAGGACAATCGCCATACGCCGCAATCGCGTTTCGCAAGGCGACAAGCGAAATCAAGAATCCCGACGGTTCCGTGGTGTTCCGCCTGGAAAATATCGACGTGCCCGTCCAGTTCTCGCAGGTTGCGAGCGATATCCTTGCGCAGAAATATTTCCGCAAGGCCGGCGTTCCCGCGCGCCTGAAAAAAGTTGAGGAAAACGATGTTCCGTCCTGGCTCTGGCGTTCGACCGCCGACCTTGAGGCGCTGGAAGAGCTGCCCGAGGACGAGCGCTACGGCTCCGAGACCGATGCGCGCCAGGTCTTTTCGCGCCTTGCCGGCACCTGGACCTATTGGGGCTGGAAGGGCGGCTATTTCAAGGGCGAGGAAGACGCCCTCGCCTTCTATGACGAGCTTGCCTACATGCTCGCCACCCAGCGCGTCGCGCCCAACAGCCCGCAATGGTTCAACACCGGCCTCAACTGGGCCTACGGCATTGACGGCCCCGGCCAGGGTCACTTCTATGTCGACCCGTTCACGGGCAAGCTGACGAAGTCGAAATCCTCCTACGAGCACCCGCAGCCGCATGCCTGCTTCATCCAGTCGGTCGAGGACGATCTCGTCAACGAGAACGGCATCATGGACCTTTGGGTCCGCGAGGCGCGGCTCTTCAAATACGGCTCCGGCACCGGCTCCAACTTCTCGCATCTGCGCGGCGAAGGCGAACAGCTTTCCGGCGGCGGCCGCTCCTCCGGCCTCATGTCGTTCCTGAAAATCGGCGACCGCGCCGCCGGCGCCATCAAGTCGGGCGGCACCACCCGCCGCGCCGCCAAGATGGTCGTCGTCGACATCGATCACCCCGATATCGAGGCCTATATCAACTGGAAGGTGAAGGAGGAGCAGAAGGTCGCGGCGCTGGTGACCGGCTCCAAGATCGTCAGTACCCATCTCAAGGCCATCATGAAGGCCTGCGTCAATTGCGAGGGCCCGGACGGCGACTGCTTCGATCCGAAGAAGAACCCGGCCCTCAAGCGCGAGATCCGCGCCGCCAAGAAGGCGCAGGTGCCGGAGAACTACGTCAAGCGCGTCATCCAGTTCGCCCGCCAGGGCCACAAGGATATCGAGTTCACCACCTATGACACCGACTGGGATTCGGAAGCCTATCTCACCGTGTCGGGCCAGAACTCCAACAATTCCGTCTCCATTCGCGACGACTTCCTCAACGCCGTCGAGGCCGATGGCGACTGGGACCTGATCGGCCGCATCGACGGCAAGGTGACGAAGACGGTCAAGGCCCGCGAGTTGTGGGAGTCGATCGGCTATGCCGCCTGGGCCTCCGCAGATCCGGGCCTGCACTTCAACACCACGATGAACGACTGGCACACCTGCCCGGCGGCCGGCCCGATCCGCGCCTCCAACCCGTGCTCGGAATATATGTTCCTCGACGACACGGCCTGTAACCTGGCCTCGCTGAACCTCCTGCAGTTCATGGAGAAGAAGACCAACAAGTTCCGCATCGAAGAGTTCGAACACGCAACGCGCCTGTGGACCATCGTGCTCGAAGTCTCGGTGATGATGGCGCAGTTTCCGTCGCGGCAGATCGCAGAACTCTCCTATAAATACCGCACGCTCGGCCTCGGCTACGCCAATATCGGCGGCCTGCTTATGACCTCCGGCATTCCCTACGATTCCGATGCCGGCCGCGCCATCTGCGGCGCCATCACCGCGGTCATGACCGGCATTTCCTATGCCACCTCCGCCGAGATGGCGGGCGAGCTCGGCCCCTTCCCCGGCTACAAGCCCAACAAGGCCAACATGCTGCGCGTCATGCGCAACCACCGCCGCGCCGCCCATGGCGAGCGGGACGGCTATGAAAAACTGTCGACCAACCCGGTCGCGTTGATCCATGACGACTGCCCGGACGCCGAACTGATCGAACACGCAACGGCCGCCTGGGACAGGGCCGTCAAACTCGGCGAGAAACACGGCTACCGCAACGCGCAAGCCACGGTGATCGCGCCCACCGGCACGATCGGCCTTGTCATGGACTGCGACACCACCGGCATCGAGCCCGACTTCGCGCTGGTGAAGTTCAAGAAGCTCGCCGGCGGCGGCTATTTCAAGATCATCAACCGCGCCGTGCCGGAAGCCCTGCGCACCCTCGGCTATTCGGAAAGCCAGATCGGCGAGATCGAGGCCTATGCCGTCGGTCACGGCAACCTCAACCAGGCTCCGGCGGTCAATCCCGGCGCGCTGAAGGCCAAGGGGTTCACCGACGAGAAGATCGAGACGCTGAACGGCGCGCTGGCCTCCGCCTTCGACATAAAATTCGCCTTCAACCAGTGGACCCTCGGCGCCGAGTTCTGCAAGGAGACCCTCGGCATCGCCGATGAGCAGTTGAACGATATGGAGTTCAACATGCTGGAATTCCTCGGCTTTTCCAAGCAGGACATCGACGCGGCCAATATCCACATCTGCGGTGCGATGACGCTGGAAGGCGCGCCTGACTTGAAAGACGAGCACCTCGCCGTCTTCGACTGCGCCAATCCCTGCGGCAAGATCGGCAAGCGCTATCTCTCCACCGACAGCCACATCCGCATGATGGCGGCGGCCCAGCCCTTCATCTCGGGCGCGATCTCCAAGACCATCAACATGCCGAATGAGGCCGATATCGAGGATTGCAAATCGGCCTACATGCTCTCCTGGAAACTGGCGCTGAAGGCCAACGCGCTCTACCGCGACGGCTCCAAGCTCTCCCAGCCGCTCAACGCCTCGCTCATCGAGGACGAGGATGCGCTCGAAGAGCTGATCGAGGCCCCCGCCGCCGCCAAGGCCGTCACCGTGACGGAGAAGATCGTCGAGCGCGTGGTCGAGAAGGTCGTGCGCGACCGCGAGAAGCTGCCCAACCGGCGCAAGGGCTACACCCAGAAGGCCGTGGTCGGCGGTCACAAGGTCTATTTGCGCACCGGCGAGTTCGACGACGGCCGCCTCGGCGAGATCTTCATCGACATGCACAAGGAAGGCGCCGCCTTCCGCGCCATGATGAACAATTTCGCCATCGCCATCTCGCTCGGCCTGCAATATGGCGTGCCGCTGGACGAATATGTCGAGGCCTTCACCTTCACCAAGTTCGAGCCGGCCGGCATGGTCACGGGCAATGACGCGATCAAGAACGCCACGTCGATCCTCGACTATGTGTTCCGCGAGCTTGCCGTCTCCTATCTGGAGCGCCACGACCTTTCCCATGTGGACACGTCCGACTTCTCCAACACGGCATTGGGTAAAGGCATCAAGGAAGGCAAGACGGCACCGGTTTCAAAAGGCTGGACCCGCGGCCACAAGCTGGAACTCATCGCCCCCGGCGGCCAGCCCATGGGCGGCATGCCGGCCGGCAGCGGCGGCGGCTCCAACGTCACGGCCATCTCCGGCGGCGCGGCCATCGTCTCCGAAGCCGTCGCCCAGGCCAATGCCGAAGAAGCCACCGCCTTCAAACGCGACTACGAAGAACGCGCCCGCCAGCTCTCCGAGGAAATCGCCGACGAAGAAGCCGGCGAACTCTTCGACGCCGACGCAGCAGAAGAGGCCCGCACCGACGCCAAAACCGTCGAAGCCGACCGCCGCGCCAAGGCGATCATGCAGGGCTACACGGGCGATGCCTGTTCGGAGTGTTCGAACTTTACGATGGTGCGGAACGGGACGTGTCTGAAGTGCGACACGTGTGGGAGCACGAGCGGGTGTAGTTGATTAGGCGCCCTGACGGGCGGAGAAATTGGTAGACTAACGGAGCCCCTCGCAGCGATGCGGGGGGCGGGTTAATGTCGAATGACCGCATTCCGCTCGAAAAGTATCTAGTTCAACGGTTTTTGAGAATTTTGAGATGGCAGCAAAAAAGCCAGATAAAGAAGATGTAAAGCGGGCTGAAGAAGCGATTGCTAGCGTTTCACGGCAGGTCAAGTTTTCGATCGCAGAATATCCAGTATCGCTCTATGTGAGCCGCTTTACCGATGATGTAAATGACCGGTATTTTGTTCCTGAGTATCAGCGAAATCTTGCTTGGAATGAAGAACAGAAATCCCAATTCATAGAATCATTATTAGTCGGCTTGCCAATTCCCTTCATGTTTTTTTACCAGACGCATGACGGCCGCATGGAGATCGTCGACGGATCGCAGCGAATGCGTGCTATGAGAGCTTTTTTAAAGGAGAATCTTCGACTGCGAGAGTTGGTATTGGTACCCGAGCTTAATGGTTTCCGTTTTGAGGACCTCCCGCATGATCGCCGCAACAAGCTTGAGGACGTCACAATTAGAACGATCATGTTAGACACCGACACCGATCCATCTACTCGTGCGGAAATGTTCGCGCGAATCAATCGCTCTGGCACAACTGCCAACGAAGCCGAAATTCGTCGTGGCTCTCTACCGGGAATGGTAACTGAGCTAGTCAAAGAACTGGCAGAGTCTGAGAACTTTAAGAAAATGACGCCATTGTCGCAGCTACGTGTACGACAGCGCGAGCGTGAGGAACTTGTGACGCGCTTTTTCGCTTACGTGGACACCTCTGAAACGGACCAGGGACGTTTCCCCGGCTATCGAGATCGTCCGAAAAAGTTCTTGTGGGACTTTTTGAAAGCAGCAAACGAAAAAGCCGAAAAAGAACCGGTTCTGATAGAGCAAATGAGGGAAGAATTCGAACGAATGCTGCAATTTGTTGAGCAAACATTTTCTCGAGGGTTTCGCAAGAACGATCGCGAGCGGGCGGTACCGCGCGTACGATTTGAAGCAATTGCTGTTGGCTCCGCACTAGCACTTCGTAAAGACCCGGACCTTAGAGTTGACGCTAAGTTGGTTGAGCAGCGAATGGCGGAGGCGGATTTTGATAAGATAGTTGTATCAGATGGGGCAAATGTTCGGTCTAAGCTTGAGGGGCGGATTGATCTGGTCGTATCGATCTTGTTTGGCAAATGACCAGTCTTCATACATCACTAGAAGAACGAAGGGATGAGTTTGATACTCACTATGCTCTTGCTGTAGCCTTGCAGAATCGAATATTTGCGGGAGAGTCTTCGATCGGCGAAACAGAACTCTCAGCGCGTCATCTTCTGACCCTGAAATCTGGTCTTATGGTCCACCTTTACAACATTGTAGAGGCTACTATGACAAACATAAGCAATATGGTCGGTGATGCAGTTGGGAGCGCCGCTCCTTATCAATGGTCCAACGAAGCGCTTAGGGAATGGCTTCGGGAAAATGTTGTAAGCCGCGCTGAAGGAAAAGAAGAAAATCGCCTAGAAACTGTTCACAGCGCGTCACGCCTCCTCCTTGAACGTAGTCCGCTTGGACCGCAGAGAATAAAGAAGCCGTCCGGATCGTGGTCCGACAAACTTGTTGCGAGTTTTGCACAAAGATTGGGAGTTGACTTTCAGTTGCCGCATTCGATGTGGCGTAGAATTACTCCCCGTCCTGAATTCGGAGAAAAAAGTCCACTCGAATTTTTGGCTGACCGTCGAAATGCGATCGCCCATGGACGCAGATCGTTCGAGGAAGGTGCAAAAGATTTAACGTTGGACACAATTCGAGAAATCGCTGATGTCTCTCTTGACTATCTTCAGTTGGCTATCGAAGCGTTTCAAGCTCATGTTGACGACCATCGCCACTTGACAACTGACGCATGACAAAAAATCCCAAGATAACGGCGGTCGACCTCTTCTGCGGAGTCGGCGGCTTGACCTACGGTCTTGAATCCGTTGGGGTTGATGTTCGTCTGGGCGTGGACATAGATCCAGCATGCGAACACCCTATCACGACTAACACTACGGCTCGTTTTCTAGAAGCTGACGTGTCTACGCTTACACCAAAAAGGATTCGCCCTGAACTTGAGGCAGGTGATGTAGGTCTTCTTGCCGGATGTGCACCGTGCCAACCATTCTCGACATACTCTCAAAGCGCAAAGCGTGGCAATGGCTCCAAGGACAAACGTGAAGATTGGAAACTAGTCGAGCGTTTTGGCGATTTAGTACGTTTGCTTCAGCCTGAGTTAGTCACTATGGAAAACGTGCCGCCGCTGAGACGACATCAATCGTTCACAACGCTGATCGATAGTCTAAAAGGTTATCATGTCGACCATCGGATCGTGGAATGTCGTACAATCGGATTGCCTCAGACCAGAAAGCGTTTGGTTTTAGTGGCGTCAAGGCTGGGGCCAATTAGCATCCCTGAATTCGATCTGAAAAGGGCAACTGTCCGGACAACAATTTCTGATCTTCCGAAGATTGATGCTGGGAAAGCGGACCGTAACGATAGGCTTCACCGCGCAAGCTCGCTTAGTACGACTAATTTGAAGCGAATCCGCGCTTCAAAGCCAGGTGGCACTTGGCGCGATTGGCCAGAAAAACTGCGCGCTGAGTGTCATACAAAGACTTCTGGTACTACATATCCATCAGTCTACGGTCGAATGGAATGGGATGGACCGGCACCAACAATCACAACGCAATGCTTCGGTTATGGAAATGGACGCTTCGGTCATCCAGAACAGGACCGCGCGATAAGTCTTCGTGAAGCTGCAATGCTTCAGGGATTTCCGCGTGACTATTCCTTCATTCCAGACGATGAAGCGGTCAGCTTCGGCAAGCTCGGTCGCTTGATCGGCAATGCTGTTCCGGTAACACTCGCTGAAACCATAGGTGAACTGCTCATAGAACACACTAAGGCGCTTCAATGAATCAAGTTAGTCCGACCCGTTCACGAATTATGCGCAGCGTGAGACAGCGTAACACAAAGCCAGAATTAATTGTGCGCCGTGCGCTCTATGCGATAGGATATCGATTTCGAGCTAATTTGAAGGGTCTACCAGGTTCTCCTGATATAGCCTTCACGAAGCGGCAAAAGGCGATCTTTGTACACGGATGCTTCTGGCATCACCATTCAGGTTGCCGGTTTGCGACCATGCCAAAGACTAGACGAGATTTTTGGCAGGCCAAATTCACTGCCAACATCGAACGGGATCGCCGCAATCGACGCCAACTGGAAGCCAAGGGATGGGAAGTTAAAACAGTCTGGGAATGCGAGACACGAGACTTGGAGTGTTTTCTTCCTCAATTGAAGAACTTTCTTGGCCCTCCTAAGTACCTGGAATTATGCTGATTAACCGAAATTACGGTGACAGTTTACTTGATCCTCAATTAAGATCGAACTCAATCGATGATACGCTTGGTGCGTATCGTGCTCCCGGTCTCCAACAGCACGTCATGCAGGGGGGCAACCGGCGGGAAGAACCTTCCTTGAGGAAGCTGACTACACGCCTTACCTAGTGCTTCTTCTTGATATCAGCACTCGCGCTGGAACCGAGATCTGGGCCCACTATCAGTTCAATCGGCGACCGAAACCCACGCCCCCGAAACCGCCCTACCTGCCAATCGGCAGCCCCGCAATCAACACCGCAACGGCGATGAAAAACAGCACGCTGCCGGCCAGCACGAAGACGTGCCAGATCGTGTTGTGGAACGGCAGCCGCGCCGCCAGGTGAAATCCCACCCCCACGGTGTAAACGATGCCGCCGGCCGTGACCGTCCAGAAGACCGCCGGGGAAAGCCCGGCAACGATCGGACCGCCGGCGAGCAGGACGGCCCAGCCCATGGCGAGATAGAGCGCCAGCGCAAACCATTTGAACCGGCCGGGTGCGAGCATCTTCAAAAGCGAACCGACGGTCGCGGCGCCCCACAGGCCCGCCAGAAGCCCGGTCGCCGGGACCCCTGATACGAGAACGAAGGGCGTATAGGTTCCGGCGATTTTCATGTAGATCGCCGAGTGGTCCAGACGGCGCAGGAGGCCGGTCCACCGTGCGCTGTCGACCATGTTGTAAAGCGCCGAAAAGGACAGCATCGCAATCAGCGTCGCCCCGTAGACCGACACCCCGACAACGGGACCGGGCTCCGCACGGAACAGGACGGTGAGCACAATCAGCAACGGCACCGCGATCATCGCCAGGAAAACCCCGACGAGGTGAACCACGCCATCGCTGAGCCGCTCGGCGCGGCTGTATGCGGGGCGGATATGTCCTGAAGATTGAATCACGGTCTTTCTGTCTCGTGTTGCAGAAGCAGCAATGAATGCCGGTCTTCCATGCCGGTCCGCACCCGGGCTGCCCTCCTCGCCGAGTTCATCAACACCCGGGCAAACCAGCTTGACACTCAATGGCAGATTGCTCAATGCCCAAGGATGAATCAAGCCCGGCAGGCAGGCATGAAGCCGCGCAAACCACCTCCACAAATTTCACCTCAACACACACCCCTTGCCCGCGCACCCAAACTCCCTTATGACCCGATCCCGTAATGTTATGTTGTAACATTACGATTTCATCAAACACGGATTGAGGTTGAACATCATGCGTAAGAGCTTTGCCGGAATTTCCTTTGCGTTTCTTCTCAGTGGCGCGTTGTCGGTGGCGGCGCTGCCCGCGGCGGCGGAGACGAAGGACAAATCTTCAGCCCACAGCCACAGCCACAGCCATGACCACGGCGATGAAAAGAGCGTCTACAAGGGCTATTTCGAGGACTATCAGATCAAGCCGCGCGCGCTTGCCGACTGGCAGGGCGACTGGCAAAGCATTTATCCCCATCTCCGGGACGGCACGCTGGACGAATTCCTGGCGCACAAGGCCGAACACGGCGATCGAACCGCCGAGGAATACCGCGCCTATTATGAAACCGGCTTCAAGACGGATGTCGACCGCATCGTCATCGACGAAGGTAGCGTGACCTTCTACCGCGACGGCAAGCCGCTGCAAGCACGCTATGAAAGCGACGGCTACGAGATCCTCACCTACAAGAAGGGCAATCGCGGCGTCCGCTTCATCTTCAGGAAAGCCGGGGGCGATGACGCCGCGCCGCTCTATATCCAGTTCAGCGACCACAAGATCGCGCCGGGCAAGGCGGATCACTATCACCTCTACTGGGGAGACGACCGGGCGAAAATCCTCGAAGAACTCACCAACTGGCCGACCTATTGGCCGGCCGGCATGAGCGGTGACGAGATCGCCCATTCCATGATGGCCCACTGATGTTCAGGGCCTGACACACGACACGCCTGACAGGCCGCCGGCGGCGCGACGTGTCGCCGCGGCTTGGCCATTCGTGCTGACATGCGCTGCCATGAATGACGGCAATGGCCGCACGGAGGCTACGGCCATAAAGCTGTTATCGAGCGACATATCAGAACAGACAAAACGCAAATATCCAAAAGAACAAACCGACCCATCGGGCCATCGTTGTGCTCAGGAGGTCGGTATGCCCATCGCTCTTTTGTTGAGGCCAAACAAGTTGAAGCCCATTTCGCTGGACGTTGCTCTTTCAACCTGCACGTAGCCGAGGCTAAAAACGGGCACCAACAGCCTGGCGGTCCAATAGCCAAGGCCCTCCAGCAGCACATCAAACACAATCATCAAGGCGTTCCCCGCCCCAGGCTTCGAGGAATTCAAAGCCCGGCTGTTAACATCTTCAAGCTGTAAATCTGATAAAATACACGGAATAGCTACGAAACACCTAATCTTTTAATGCTCTCGTGTTCAGACCAGCGAGGTATTTACAGCACGCTGGAGTTGCAGCTAGAGTCGGAAGCGTCGACACAAAAGCGTTTGCCGCGGGGTTCTCAAATGCCGGGTCCAATGACCTACATTCTTCCATTTTTTTTGTTTGTGCCGGCCGTTCTGTGTTTCGTGCTCGCAATGCGGTTCCGCGCCCTTGACGCCATCATGACGGCAATTCTCTTTAATGCCGCCGCCATGATCTACTGGTTGAGCATTCCGGTCGGGGAGGCCTGGGGCAAGATGGGCGCGCGCCTCATCTGGATGTTCATCACCGCGACAACGATCGCAAGTATATTGCTGGGCCTTCTTGTGTCTCTCGTCCTCGGATATATCCGTCGCCGCCGGGGAATGTGAGACGTTCTCGAAATCTGAAACCCGGTCAGGACGCACGGTGACCCTGTTATCGAATGACGGTGATGGTATGCAGTGAACGGAGGAGCAATCGATGGAGAGCCTTGTCACCACCGACTGGTTGAGCCGCACTATCGGGGAACCGGATCTGGTCGTTCTCGACTGCCGGGTAAGCATGGAGCCCGATGGCCAGGGCGGCTTTCGCTATGAAAGCGGGCGTGCCGACTATGACTGGAGCCACATTCCCTTTGCCGGCTTCGCCGATCTGATGGGCGATCTTTCCGACAGTGACAGGCCGGGTGGTTTCGCGCTCCCTGCCCCCGAACAATTCTGCGCGGCCATGGGCGCGCTGGGCGTCGGCGACCGCTCGCGCGTCGTGCTTTATGACGGGCTCATGTCGATCTGGGCGGCGCGGGTCTGGTGGATGCTGAAATGGGTCGGCTTCGACAATGCGGCGATCCTGGACGGCGGCTTCACCCTCTGGGAGGCGGAGGAACGCGCGCTGTCCACCGATCCGGTCGAACGCCCGACGCAGAGTTTGTCGCTCAACCTCAGGCCCGGGCTGGTGGCCGGTGAGGACGAGGTGAAATCGGCGGTCGCCGGCGGCGGCGCCTGCCTTATCGATACATTGCCGGAGAGCCACTACTCCGGCGAGGAAAGCCTGTTCGACCGCCCCGGCCACATCCCCGGTGCGACGAACCTCTTTGCCGGCGCGCTCATCGACGAGGCCGGCCGTTACCTGCCCGAAAATGCCCTGTCCATACTGGTCAGCGGAGACCGGCAGGAGCGCCAGATCACCTATTGCGGCGCCGGCGTCATGGCGTCCTCGAACGCCTTCATCATGTCGCGGCTCGGCTTCAAGGACGTCGCGGTCTATATGGGTTCGCTCCGGGAGTGGACCGAGGACCCCGACAACCCGCTGGAAACCGGCAGCCGATAAACGAAGAGAAACAGCTTTCGGGTCAGGTAGCCGGCAAGCTCACCGCGGGCGACCGGCGGATCGGAGCGCCTGAGTCGGCTGCAAAGACACGCCGCGGCCCCGCCTCAAAAGGTCGCACGGCCACCACACGTTCAAGGGTTAACCGGACGCCGCAATTCTGCGACTGTGCGCCCCGTGTTGAGGGATCTGAGACAGGCTGAGATGAGAAGATTGGTGTTTACGGCACTGATCCTGCCGCTGCTGCTGTCTTCGTTTTTCTCCGCCGGCACGATGCCCGTTTTTTCAAAGCAGGGCATCGAGATCGTCATCTGCGCGGGCGACGGCTCAGGGTTGATCACGGTCGACGAAAACGGCCAACCGATTGAAGACGACGACAGCCGTATCTGCCAGTGGTCGTTGCCGTTAAAGGCCGTGGCGGCGCAGGCGCATGGCGACCTCAACCACATCGTTTTCGACGACCTGCCGGTCGCGTTTCCTCAACGCACATCATTTGTCTTCCAGAGACACGCATCCGGTATTTATGCACGAGGCCCCCCTTCCCGTCCGGTCTGATTTCACACGCTCAGTTTCAGAATCAAATCGGAGGGAAGACCCTTGGTCTCGATCGAAGAAGACCGCGTTTCGAATGAAAGCGCGGCGGCCGGCCCTGCCGGCAAACTCTATCTTGCGGCATGGCGCTGGCACTTTTACGCCGGCCTCTATGTCATTCCGTTTTTTATCATTCTG
>NZ_CFHWAF010000059.1:0-17901 GCF_984452065.1 Hoeflea sp.
CGCTGCGGCTTGTGTATTTTTCAAAGCCCTGTAGGATCGCGCCACACCACCGGCAAAGTCCGATCGGCTGACCGGCTCACCGCCGCAAAAATCATGAACACCGACTGTTTTGGAGAGATCATTTGACCACGACCGATCATGGTCGCCTTGCAGGAAAAAAAGCGCTGATAACCGCCACCGGTCAGGGCATTGGCCGGGCGGCAGCCGAGGCCTTCGCGCGCGAGGGCGCCTCCGTCGTCGCGACCGATATCAGCGAGGCGGCGCTACCCGAGCTTGACGCCGTCGAGGGCATTACCGCCCGGCGCCTCGATGTGATGGACGCGGCGGCGATAACGGGTGTTCTTGCCGACTTCGGCCCCTACGATATTCTGTTCAACTGCGCGGGTCATGTGCATTCCGGAACCATTCTGGACGCCACCGAAGAGGAATGGGACCTGGCATTCGATATCAATGCCAAGGCCATGTTCCGCCTGTGTCGCGGCGCCATTCCGGGGATGCTGGAAAGGGGCGGCGGGTCGATCATTAACATGTCCTCCGTTGCATCCTCCGTGAAAGGCGTGACGGACCGCTGCATCTACGGCGCGTCGAAGGCGGCGGTCATCGGGCTGACCAAATCGATCGCCGCCGATTTCATCACGCGGGGCATCCGCTGCAACGCGATCTGCCCGGCGACGGTCGACAGTCCGTCGCTGCATGAACGGTTGCGCGCCACCGGCAATTACGAGACGGCCTGGAAGGCCTTTGTCGCCCGCCAGCCCATGGGCCGGATCGGGACGGTGGATGAAATCGCGGCCCTCGCCGTTTATCTTGCAGGTGACGAAAGCGCGTTCACGACCGGACAGGCCCATATTATCGATGGCGGCTGGGTCATCTAGCAATTCCCTCCATTCAGACAACAAACAAGCAGGACGGTTCTATGAAATTACTTCGTTTTGGCGAACCCGGTCAGGAACGGCCCGGTATCCTTGATGCGCACGGCAATATCCGTGATCTTTCATCCGTGGTGCCCGACATCGCCGGTGATACGCTCAGCGACGCGAAACTGTCGGAGATCGCCGGCCAGAACCTGGAGCAATTGCCCCTGGTCGAAGGCGATCCGCGCATCGGGCCCTGTGTTGCCGGTGTCGGCAAGTTCCTTTGCATCGGCCTCAACTATTCCGACCATGCCGAAGAGGCCGGCATGGACGTGCCCGACGAGCCGGTGCTGTTCTTCAAGGCGACATCGGCGATCTGCGGTCCGAACGACAATGTTGAAATTCCCCGCGGTTCAGGGGCAACCGACTGGGAAGTCGAACTCGGCGTGGTCATCGGCAAGCACACAAAATATATCAGCAAGGATGAAGCGCTCGATCATGTCGCGGGTTACTGCGTCATCAACGATGTATCGGAGCGTGACTTCCAACTCAAACGCTCGGGTCAGTGGGTCAAGGGAAAGTCGGCCGATACGTTCGGCCCGATCGGCCCCTGGCTCGTCACCCGCGATGAGGTGCCGGACCCGCAGAACCTGCCCATGTATCTCGACGTCAACGGCAAACGCTTTCAATCGGGTTCAACCGAGACGATGGTCTTCGGCGTCGCCCATGTGGTGTCCTATCTGTCGCAGTTCATGAGCCTGCAGCCGGGCGACATCATCTCGACCGGCACGCCCCCGGGGGTCGGCATGGGGCAAAAACCCGATCCGGTCTATCTGAAACCCGGCGATGTGATTGAACTCGGTATCGAAAGCCTCGGCGTCCAGCGCCAGACGACGGTCGCCGGATAAGGCGGCGGGCGCTCAGGCCGGTTCGCGCGCTATGATCGCGCCGCGTACGCCGATGACACGCGACGCGCAGTCGTGACCGGCCTGCATGGCCTCGTCCAGCGGCCGCCCGGCTAGGAACGCCGCCAGGAAGGCGCCGTTGAAACTGTCGCCGGCGGCGGTCGTGTCGACCACCTTCGCTGCCGGGGCAAACCTGATTGCGGGGTCAGCCGCGGCATTGATGGGAACCGGCCCTTCAGCACCGCGTTTGAGCGCGCCCGCCACGATCCCGCTGGCGTTCAGCCGCGCCAGCGCGGCCTCTGGATCGGGATCGCCGAACAGCGCCATCTCGTCATCCACCGACGGCATGCCGATGTCGCACAGGGCCCAGGCCCGGCTGACCGAATCGCGGGCCGTGTCAGCGCTTTCCCACAGTCCGGGCCGGTAGTTGGAGTCGAAGGCGAAGAGCCCTCCCCGGCCGCGAAAATCCGCAATCCAATCCATCAGGGCCGCGCGCGTATCAGGCTGAAGGATAGCCAGCGTGATGGCGGACATGTAGACAATTTCGAAATCGTTGAGCGCGGAGAAATCAGGGCCGTTGATGCCTTGAAACAGCAATCGGGCGGCCGAGTTCTCGCGCCAGTAGGAAAACGACCGTTCGCCGCTCTTGTCGGTGCTGATGGCATAAAGTCCGGGCAGCCGTTCGTCATCCCGGGCCATCTGCGATGTGGAAACGCCCTCGTTCTCGATAAAGGCAATCATCCGGTCGGAAAAGCTGTCGCGGCCGACCCGCGAAACGAAGGCGACCTCGTGCGCCGCGCCGCCGGCGCGGGCGAGGTAAACCGCAGTGTTCAACGTGTCCCCTGCAAAGCCGATCTGTGCGGTTTCTCCGCCCGCATCCAATGAAAGCTCCACCATGGCCTCGCCAACGCATGCGATCCTTCGGGCCATGATGACTGTCTCCCCGGTAGCCGGCGCACAATCGCCGAGCGGCGCCGCACTGGATCGCAAAAACACGGTTCAGCGTCAAGGCACGGTGGCGGGGTTTGGGGCGTTAAGACCGGGCAAGCCGTTACGGCGCTTGCACTCGCTCTGCTGAAAGGGCAACAGTACACCCTGGAGGCGGCCAATGGCTGCATAGAACAGGACTGAACCATGCATCCGACAAACAACAGAATTGCCGATATCGTTCCGGCGGTGACGGAATGGCGGCGGTGGCTGCATCGCAATCCGGAACTGCTTTTCGATCTTCCCAAGACATCGGCCTATATCGCCGAAAGGCTGCGTGAGATCGGCGTGGACGACATCCACGAGAATGTCGCCCGGTCGGGTATAGTCGCGGTGATCAACGGCGCCGCCGACGGCCCCGTCATCGGCCTGAGGGCGGATATGGACGCCCTGCCGATGGACGAGATGTCCGACATCGAACATGCCTCCCAGACGCCCGGAAAAATGCATGCCTGCGGTCATGACGGACACAGCGCCATGTTGCTGGGCGCGGCGAAATATCTGGCCGAAACGCGCAACTTCGCCGGCAAGGCCATACTGATATTCCAGCCGGCGGAAGAAGGCGGCACCGGCGCGAAGGCGATGGTCGACACGGGGCTGTTCGACCGGCTGGGCATCGATGAGGTCTACGGCATGCACAATATGCCCAACCTGCCTGTCGGCCATTTCGGGTTCTGCGAGGGCCCGGCGCTGGCGGCCACCGATTTCTTCTATGTCGATATCGAGGGTGTCGGCGGGCACGCCTCCCGGCCGCACGGATGTGTCGATCCGCTGGTCGCCGCAAACGCGGTCTACAATGCTTTCCAGTCGATCATCACACGCAACGCCAATCCGATGAAAAACGGCCTGATTTCGATCACATCGATCCAGGCCGGAGACGCAAACAATGTCATTCCACAGACGGCGCATCTGAAGGGCACGGTCCGTAACCTGCATGAAGAAACCCGGGACATGATCGAGCGGCGTATGAACGAGATTGTCGAGGGGATCGCCAGGAGCCACGGCGCCGAGATCAAGCTGACCTATGACCGCTTGTGCCCGGTCACGATCAATCACAGCGACCAGACGGGCCATGCCGCCGACGCCGCCGAGAAGGTGGTCGGGCCGCAGAATATCGACCGGGAGCAGCCGGCCCGCCTGGGCGGCGAGGATTTTTCCTACATGCTGCAGGAAAAACCGGGCACCATCGTCTTTATCGGCAACGGCGACACCGCCGGCCTGCATCATCCGGAATATGATTTCAACGACGAGGCAATCCCCTACGGGATCGCCTTATGGGCAAAAATCGTGGAGGAAAGGCTGCCGCTCGACGACAAGGCGGCGACCCCGATCAAGAAGGCGAGCTAGCTGTGGAGCCTCAGCAGTTCGTCCACGACGGCTTTCAGATTTTCGGCAATCACCGCGGGTGTGTGACGCTCCTCCACCAACCGTCGTCCGCCGGTCGTGAGTTTGCGCGCCGCTTCAGGAACTGAGCGCAGGCGGCGCACAGCATCGGCATAGTCCGCCGGGTTTTCCGCGCGGAGCCAATGCACCCCCTCTTCCAGATCAAGACCTTCCACAGCCTTCCCGCTCGCTATGACCGGTTTTGCGCAGGCAAGCGCCTCCAACACCTTGATGCGCGAGCCGCCGCCGCTGCGCAGCGGCACGATCACCGCGTCGCACCGATCGTACAGCGGCTTGAGGTCTTCCGGATCGGCATGGAGCCGTGTCCGGGCATCTCCCCTCGCCCAGCCGACAAGCCGGCGCTTCGGGCTGCGGCCCGCGATCGTCAACCGCAGGTCGGGAAACTCCGACCGCAGGCGGGGCCAGATCTCCCGCATCAGGAACCGGACTGCCTCCACGTTGGGCGGATAACTGAGGTGACCGACAAAGAGCAGGTTTGTGACCGGCCGGCTTGCGGCATTCGCGGGCAAGACACGCTCCTCAAGCGCCCACGGGGGAACCGGGTTCGGCACGAGCGCAGGCCTTGGCCGATGAGGTGCAAGCATCGCCAGGCGGTCCGCATCCCTGCGCGATACCGCCAATACCCTGTCACTGAACTCCAGAGCCCGCCTGTCGGCCTCAACGACACGCCGGTGCCGGCGACCGTACCGCAGCCGGGCGAGCGACGACCTCCAGCCCTCTTCACGATCAGTGTTGCTTTCCCACCACAACGCGCTTTCCACATTGTGGCAATCCAGCACAATCTTCGGTCGAATAAAATCCCTGGAACCGAACACCCCTTCAATAAACGGGAGCAAACAAACACCTTCGATCAATAACAAGTCAGGCGATGTTCTTCTGATATACTTGACGAAATCTTGAACGCATGCTTCTTCTGGCGACAAGAGAGTGGGGGCGCTCTTTTGAAACCGGATGCGTTGGCCAGGGTCATCAAAATCACTCGGCGAAACGACCTCAAGTCCGGCAAAGGAACGCAGCGCCCGCGCGATAGCGTCATTCCTGATTTCAGCACCCGAGACGGGCGCATGAAACGGGTCTGCTACGAGTTGAACGAGTTTAGGTGATCGGGCCTGCTGCATGATTCCCAGGATAATTCACCAAACGTGGCGCGATGAAAACATCCCCGATGAATTCTGGGGGCTGGTCGACAGCTGGAAAACGCTGCATCCCGACTGGACATACCGGCTGTGGACCGATGCCGATCTCGACGCCATGGTCGCGGACCACTTCCCGCATTTCCTCAAGCAGTTTCGAAACTACGAAAACCCGGTTCAAAGGGCCGATGCCGGGCGCTACCTGCTGCTTTACCTGCACGGCGGGGTCTACAGCGATCTCGATACGCGATGCAATGCCCGGTTCGATATGCTCACGCATGAGGACAGGATCGTCCTGTCCCACGAGCCGGTCGAGCACCTCGATGCCCACAGCCATGTGCGGCAGCTGGACCACATGCTGTTCAATGGCACCATCGTCAGTCCGAAGGGGCATCCTTTCTGGATGGACGTGCTGGAGGCGATGATACGCAGCCGCCACTCGCGCGACGTGATGGATTCCACCGGACCGATCCTGCTGACGTCCTGTGCCGAGCAGTTCGGCGAGCCGGAGCAACTGTGCATCAACTCCAGCCATCTGTTCAATCCGCAGACCAAGGACCGCGTCGAGACCATTGCCGAGCGCTTCGGCGATTATGGCGATGACACCCTTTCGACCCATTACTGGTTCGGCACCTGGTACCGGGACTGGTACGAAACACCGTTCCGCAAGGCTAAAAAGGCGGTGCGCCGATTGCGGTATCATCTGACGCGCGGCCCGCATCTTGCGGTTGCCGACGCCCGCGACCGGGTTGATCATGCCGCGCTGCACAAGCCGCTGAACGGGTCGTGCGAAGCGGAGGCCCCGACAGTTTGCTGCCTTATCCCGGTTCGCGACGCGGAACCCTTTCTCGATCAATGCGCCCGGCTCCTGTGCGATCTCGACTATCCCAAGGACAAGATCAGCATCGTGTTCTGCGAGGGCGACAGTGTCGACGGAAGCTGGTCCAGGCTACAGGATCTGTGCGCCCGGCTGAGCAGCCGGTTTGCATCCGTCAAGGTGCTCAAGAAGGACATCGCATCCGACTTCCAGCGCTCCGAACGCTGGAAACCGAAGCTGCAGAAGAACCGGCGGAGCGCCCTCGCTCGGGTGCGCAACCATCTCATCGACGAAGGTCTGGACGAAAAGACCGAATGGGTGTTGTGGATCGATGCCGATGTGGAGTCCTATCCACCCGACATCCTTCGCACGCTGCTGCGTGAAAACGCCAAGATCGTCGCCCCCAATTGTGTGCTTGAGCCGGGCGGGGTGACCTATGACCTCAACAGTTTCACGGTGACGGATCAGCGGCGCGACAGCGGCTATTATAAATATGTCCGGAACGGCCTTTACATGCCGCCCGCGAACTCGCCGCGGAGGCTGCATTTCAACGAGCTGCGCAGTTCGCGGCGTGTCGAGCTCTTCGGCGTCGGCGGCACGATGCTGCTGGTCCACGCAAGCGTCCACAGGGCAGGCATTCGCTTTCCCGAGGTGCCGTACCGCGACCTGCTTGAGACGGAAGGCTTCGGATACTGGGCCCGCGACTGCGGCATTATCCCGATCGGACTTCCCAATGTGGAAATCAGGCACGTGCGCTCATGACGGGGCAAGGCCAGACACTGCCGGCATTCGTGCTGACCTTCGATGGAGCCGGTCACACACGGCGCGATTCCGTCGTCCGCCAGATGCAGCGATTTGACGGAAGCATCGACTGGCGGTTTGTTCGCGGCTACGGTTCCGGCGATGCGGAACTCGTCAGCCAGTATGACGCCGCGCTCAACAGACGGTATTCGAAGCGTCCCCTCGGCCGGGGCGAAATGGCGGCCTATGCCGGGCACCGCCGGATGATGAAACGGTTTCTGGAAACCGGGCGGGCCTACGGTCTGTTTGTCGAAGACGATTTCGGCTGGCGCGGAACGACAGCGCAATGGCACCATCTGTTCGGCAATATCGACACGGTCATGACGGGCAAGGACATGCTCAAGCTCTTCGATTTCGGTCCGCCCAAATCGGGTCATGTCGAGCGCATGGAATACGGTCCGATCGAGGCGGTAAAACCGCTTAGCGTCGGCGCGGGCGTCGTTGGATATGTGCTGAGCCGGCAAGGCGCGGCAAAAATGCTCTCGCGCCCAAGGTTCTTTCGGCAGATCGACGAGGACATCAAATATTACTGGGAGCTCGGGCTGGAGATCTGGGCCGTTCGCCCCGAGATGATCGCCGAGATCAGCGCCAGCCTCGGAGGCAGCTACCTGGAGAGCGAGCGGGCGCTGATCAAGCAGCGTCATCGCAACTTGGCGACCTCGGTGAAGGGCAACCTGCTCGCGCTGAGAAAAATGGCTCTCAACCGCTATCACCGTTCGAACGGAAAAACCGGTCCGCGTCCATGACGGTTTTCCGGCAACGGTGCCGGTTTATGGCGGATGGCGGGCAGACACTGTATCTTTGAAACGACGATCAGCGGGGTTCGCGATGCCTTTCAGATCAGCAGGAAGAATTCTTGCACTGCTTGTCGGTCTGGCTCCGGGCCCGATTTGGGCGGCAGACGGCCCGCTGACTTTTTCATATGATCCGCCGCAGGATCTTTCCAAACACCGCGAAATCGAGCTGTGGGGGACTTTCTACCATACCAGGATCGCAAAGGATCTGCCGGACGGGCACGACCTGCTCGATCAACACGACAAGCCGATCGGCCCGAAGCTGGGGCGCAAGGACTGGTGCAAGGCGGCGCTCGAAGGCGCGGCGGTCATTGCCATGGAAGGCGGCACAAAGATTATCGTCAATGTGCGCGATGCCGACGGTCCCGCCCAGGTGGATTGCGGGCCGCTCTACCCGCACCTCAATGCCCGGGCACGCAACGGCATGCGCCATACGCGGTTCTTCAAGATCACGTCGCCGAAAGTCAAATATGGCTACGGGATCGACGACATGCCGCTCGCGGCCTTTCGCACCATCGCGGTGGACCGGCATCAGTATCCCATCCGCTACCGCACCCTGGTTTTCATCCCCAAACTCAAAGGACGCGAACTGAGGCTCGCAGACGGCACCGCCATCACCCATGACGGCTATGTCTTTGCCGCAGATACCGGCAGCGGCGTGCACGGACATCACATCGACTTCTATACCGGCTTTGTCAGCACAAACCCGTTTCCGGACCTTGCCGGCGGAGAGCGCCATCGGTTCAAGGCCTATCTCGTCGAGGACGAGGCGATCCGCAAGCAGATGCTTGAACTGCACTCCAAATAGCAGACGATCCCGGGGATGCGGCCAGCAATGCCGCAAACTGGTAAGAAAAACTATCCACATGCGCAATTCCGGCTTGTTTCCAAGGGGATGATCACTAGAATGACCGCGCATATCCCGTCACAACCCCTTCTGATCGATGACCGATTTCTGCCGGACGGGATCACATGTGGAGCTTTGCGATGGCGCCTTTACTTGAAATTGCCGATCTTAAGAAATGCGCCAGACGCCGGGTACCGAAGATGTTTTTCGACTACGCCGATTCAGGATCGTGGACGGAAAGCACCTATCAGGCGAATGAAGGCGACTTCGACGCCATAACGCTGCGCCAGAGGGTGGCGGTCGATATGACCAACCGCTCGCTCGCAACGACGATGATCGGGCAAGAGGTTGCGATGCCGCTCGCCCTGTCGCCCGTCGGCCTTTGCGGCATGCAGTGGGCGGATGGGGAAATACTGGCCGCGCAGGTGGCCGAGGAATTCGGTGTGCCGTTTACGCTCTCAACGATGAGCATCTGCTCCATCGAGGACGTGGCCGAGAACACGACAAAGCCGTTCTGGTTCCAGCTCTATGTCATGCGGGACCGGGAGTTTGTCGGCAGTCTGATCGACCGCGCCAAGGCAGCGAAATGCTCCGCCCTCGTCGTGACCCTCGATCTGCAGATCCTGGGGCAGCGCCACAAGGATTTGCGCAACGGGCTGTCGGCGCCGCCGAAATTCACACCCAAGCATATCTGGCAGATCGGCACGTGCCCGTCCTGGTGCCTTGCCATGGCGCGGACCAAACGTCGCACCTTCCGCAATATTATCGGCCACGCCAAGGGCGTCGGCAACCTCTCCTCGCTCAGTTCCTGGACGGCCGAACAGTTCGACCCGGCCTTGTCCTGGTCCGATGTCGAATGGATCAAGGAACGCTGGGGCGGCTCGCTTATCCTGAAAGGCATTCTTGATGTCGAAGACGCGAAAACGGCCGCGAAGACGGGCGCCGACGCCATCATCGTGTCGAACCATGGCGGCCGGCAGCTTGACGGCGCCCCCTCCTCCATCCGGTCGTTGCCGGCCATCGCGGACGCCGTCGCGGACCAGATAGAAATCCACGTCGACGGCGGCATACGCTCCGGCCAGGACATTCTCAAGGCGCTTTGCCTCGGCGCAAAGGGCACCTATGTCGGCCGCCCCTATCTCTATGGTCTCGGAACGGCGGGCAAGGCCGGTGTCGAGAAGATGTTCGAAATCCTCAGGAACGAGCTCGACGTGACCATGGCGCTCTGCGGCGAGAGGGACGTGAACGCCCTCGGCCGACAGAACCTGCACGCCGCCTTCGGTGAGACCTTCAGCTGATCGCTATTTCGGCCCGATCATCTCTTCGGGCCGCACCGTCTCGTCGAATTCCTCCGCCGTGACAAAGCCGAGACGCAGCGCTTCTTCGCGCAATGTCGTGCCGTTCTTGTGCGCCTCCTTGGCGATCTTCGTCGCCTTGTCGTAGCCGATTTTCGGCGCCAGGGCCGTCACCAGCATCAACGACCGTTCCATCAGATGTTTGATATGGTCCTCATTGGCCGTGATCCCGACAACGCAGCGATCGGCAAAGCTGCGGGCCGCATCCGACAGCAACTGGACCGACTGCAGCAGATTATAGGCAAGCAGCGGCTTGTAGACATTGAGCTCGAACTGCCCCTGGCTGCCGGCGATCGTCACGGAGGTCTGATTCCCCATCACCTGCACGCACACCATGGTCAGGGCCTCGCACTGGGTCGGATTGACCTTGCCGGGCATGATCGAGGAGCCGGGCTCGTTTTCCGGCAGCGACAATTCGCCGAGCCCCGAGCGGGGGCCGGAACCGAGATAACGGATGTCGTTGGCGATCTTGAAGAGCGACGCGGCAATGGTGTTGAGCGCGCCATGGGCAAAGACGAATGCGTCATGGGTCGCCAGCGCCTCGAACTTGTTGGGCGCCGTCTCGAACGGCAGGCCGGTCAGTTCGGCGACGGCGGCCGCGAACTTCACGTCGAAACCCTTGGCGGAATTCAAACCGGTGCCGACGGCGGTTCCGCCCTGGGCGAGATGGTAGAGCCCGTCCAGCGCCGGCGACAGGCGTTCGATCGAATTCGAGACCTGAGCCACATAGCCGGAGAATTCCTGACCCAGCGTCAACGGCGTTGCGTCCTGCGTGTGGGTCCTGCCGATCTTGACGATCTGCGCGAAGGCCTTCGATTTGTCCTCGAGCGCGGTGCACAGATGGCCAAGGGCCGGGATCAGCGTGGCATTGATTTCACGGGCGGCGGCGATGTGCATCGCGGTGGGGAATGTGTCATTGGAGGACTGACCCATATTGACGTGATCGTTCGGATGGACCGGATCCTTGCTGCCGATTGTGCCGCCGAGGACCTCGATGGCGCGGTTTGAAATGACCTCGTTCGCATTCATGTTGGACTGGGTGCCCGAACCGGTCTGCCAGACGACCAGCGGAAAATGGTCGTCGAACTTGCCTTCGGAAACCTCCTGTGCCGCCTTGATGATCGCATCGGCGCGTTCCTTGTCCAGCGTGCCGAGATCGAGATTCGCCCGCGCGGCGGCCTGTTTGACGATACCGAGTGCGGAAACAAGCGGTCCGGGCATGGTCTCGCCGCCTATCGGGAAATTGATCAGCGAGCGCGCCGTCTGCGCGCCGTAATATTTCTCAGCCGGCACTTCGAGCTCGCCGAAGGAATCGGATTCCACACGGGTTGCGTTTTTCTTTCCTGCCATGAGTACACCTTTACCGCAGATTTCGACCGCTGCGTTTATCAGCCACACGACCGCCGCAATCAAGTTCCGTCAGTGCAGGAGGCGTCCGGGCCGCAGACGAAGAATTCGCGGTCGACAATCTCGTTGGAAAATCCGGACATGGCGCCGACATCAAGACCGAGCGCGCGGCGATCATCAGATAGGCTCCCTGGAGGGTTGCGTTCCGGAAGGCCGTTTCCTCGGCTTGCCCTCGAAATGCGGGCGGCGGTCCTCGTGGGGGAACAGGAACGGCAGTTCCCGCCAGAACTCCAGATGATGGGCGATGATCACCGTGACCGGAGCCGTTGCCATTTTCGCCACACCGGACAGGATCAGCCGGATTTCATCCTCGCCAAGCTGCGTCAGGCGCTGGCGCAATTGCCGCACATGGTCCTGAGCCTGCATGCGCCTCCTTTCCAGATGCTCGCCCGTCGGCGCGTCTTGCGGCTCCTCGATCATGCGGCCGCTGCTCGACAAATAGCAACGTGACTGGCCCCGGCGCGGTAGAGATTTCACGAAAGATGCAACGGGCCGGTCGCCTTCGCCCATATGGCGGCTGGCCGCCTCACTCTCAATCTTCCAAATAGGGGCCTGCGCAATCCGCCAGGCCGACTGTAGCCCGGCCTCAGTGGCCGACTCAGAATCATCTATTATTGGTTTTTTCTCCAATAACTTTCAGCTCTCCGCTGATTATTTTCCCTCGAAACACGCAATATCAAAAACATCAAAGCCATTTAATTCATATATAAAATATCATCCCTTCCCAATAATTAATGTGTTAAATTTTCTTGATTCCTCATTATGAATCAATATGATCTCTTGGATTTAAAATGTAGAAACAGCTAAAAATATTTATTTATATTAATATATACATCCAAACTATATTCCTATTTTTGTTGCGAAATTACAACAAACTCGCCTTCTCCCCCAGCAACAATTGAGATAACGTCTCTCTACAAATTATCATGTTGGGGTAGCTAAAAATGAGATATGTAATCTCAGGGATTTCAGGCGTATTTCTTTTGACCACACCGGCCATGACAGCCGATGTCGTCATTGCAGAACAGCCGTCAATCATCTCGGGGGAATCGATCTACGACTGGAGCGGTTTTTACGTCGGGGCCGGGGGCGGCTACGGCGCTGTCGTTCACGAACTCGGAATTCCGGGTGCGGGCGCGACATTCAACGGCATCGGTGGCGAAGGCCTCTTTGGCGAGATCACCGCCGGTTACGACTTCCAGTTCAGCAACGGGTTTGTCGCCGGGCTGGCGGTGTCCGGCCGCTATGGCAACATCGGAACGTCGCTGGATGTCTTCATTCTCAATGCGGACCTGGACGCGGAGTACGGTTTCGACATCATCGGCCGTCTCGGATACACGGTCGCGCCGAACACCCTCGCCTATGTGCTGGGCGGCTATACCTGGCAGCATTTCGATCTCAGCACCAATTTCGGCCTCGGGACGGACTGGAACGATGGCGGTTATGTGCTCGGGCTCGGTATGGAGCATGTTCTGACCGGCAAGTGGACGCTGAAGTCGGAATACCGCTACGCCAAATACAACAGCCAGAGTTTCTTCGGTGGCGGGCTGACCGTCGATCCGTCGACCCATACCTTCCACACGGCCGTCAACTACCGCTTCAACGGCGGACCTTCAGCCACCACGGCCTCACCGGTCAACTATGACTGGACAGGCATCAAGGTCGGCCTTGCAGCCGGCGGCGGCGCCATCGTCCACGATGTCGGTATCCTTGGAACCTTCATTGATTTTGACGGGATCGGCTCGGAGGGCTTTCTTGGAGATATCAATGTCGGCTACGACCACGAAATCGGCAACGGCTACCTGATCGGCGGCGTGCTGGCCGCGCGCATCTCCAATATTGAGGTCGATTTGACGGCGCCGGGTTTCTCCGCGGACGTGCAGGCGGAGTACGGCTTCGATGCCCTTCTGCGCTTCGGCAAGCTGTTCAATTCACGGACGCTTGCCTATGTGATCGGCGGCTATACCTATGAGCACTTCGATCTCAGCACCTCGGTGGGTCTCGGAACCGACTGGAATCTCAACGGCTATACGGTGGGCGGCGGCATGGAAGTCGCGTTTACCGACCGCATCACCGGTTACACCGAATATCGCTTCTCCCATTTCGAATCCGAGGATTTCGGCACGGGCGGACTTCTGTCGCTGACACCGTCCAGCCACACGGTTCGCGTGGGTGCAAAGTTCAAGCTTTACTGACTGGATGACCAATCGTCATCCAACTCCAGGGCCGGCGGCGTAACCGCCGGCCTTCCTTGTTCCGGGCCTGATCACTTTTGATTGGAGCATGCAAGCCTGCCGTATGGCGCGTTACTCTGCTTCGCCGGCGGAACCGGCATTGAGCTGGCCGTATTTTTCCTCGCCGATCGTGTTGAGCAGTTCGAGCTGCGTTTCAAGAAAATCGATATGGCCTTCTTCGTCAGCCGTCAGTTCCTCAAACAGGCCCATGCTGACGTAATCGCCCTCTTCGCGGCAGATTTCGCGTGATTTGGTGTAGGCGGCGCGGGCGTCATATTCGCCGGCAAGATCGGCCTCAAGCACTTCCTTGACATTCTGCCCGATGCGCAGCGGTGCGACGGTCTGCAGATTAGGATGGCCCTCCAGGAAGATGATGCGCTCGACCAGGCGGTCGGCATGGTTCATCTCCTCGATGGCTTCTTCCCTCTCCTTCTTGGCGAGCTTTGTGTAGCCCCAGTCTTCCAAAAGGCGGTAATGCAGCCAGTATTGGTTTACCGCGCCCAGTTCGAGAAACAGCGCCTCGTTAAGCCGCTCGATTACCTTTTTGCTGCCTTTCATGAAGATCTCCCGCGTAGTGATTGCGCAACTCTAGAAGTTTCGCGCGGTAGGAGATCATATCACTGGCGGGCGAGTCAAAGCGGACATGATAGGCATCACAGGTGCGAATGATGATATCCACCACATTCGGAAAACAGCGGCAGCATTTGCCGCGTTTTTCCATGGCATGATAGACCTTCGCCGGCACGATCAGCTGCCAGCGCTCCTCGTCGAGCATCTCCACGATGACACGTTCGATCTCGGCTTCGGTAATGATATTGCAATGACAAGCGATCATTTCGACCAACCATGCTGTGCCCGTCATGGACACGTTTGCCTCATGTGCGACTATTGGATCACAAATGCTTGCCGCACCGCAAAAAGTCAACCCGTTCACTCCAAATTTATCAACAAAAACAGTTATTTAGAATTATTCTAAATCAAAACCCGCGACCCGGGTTCTGCTCTGATCGTCCTAAATATCTGCATCCCTTTGTGATTTTCGCTCCAGGTCTTCCGAAACGCTGCCTTGCGGCCATGACGTCCTGAATCCGCGACCGTGCCGACGGACAGGCTGACGCGGCTTCGCTTTCGGGGAATATTGCCTTGTTTGTCCCGTTGGCCTTTGATATGGGCCCTGGAACAGGGAACCGGCGCAAAGAAGCTGCGGCCTGGCGGAGTTATCCGACGCCGTAGCGACCTGTCATACTGGAAGTCATTTGACCAACGGAAAACAACAACTCTATCGCGATCTTAAAAGGCGCATTCTGACACTTGAACTTGAACCGGGCGCGGATCTCGATGAAACGCAGTTGAGTCAGGAATACGGCATCTCGCGCACACCGCTGCGGGATGTCTTCCGCGATCTTGCGGGCGAGGGCTACCTGTCCATCGAAAGCAATCGCGGAGCAAGCGTGTCGCCGCTGTCGCACACAACGCTGCGCGACTTTTTCCTCGCGGCGCCGATGATCTATGCGGCCACGGCAAGGCTCGCGGCGCGCAATGCCACAGAGCCTCAGATCGGGCTCTCTAATCTAACACGCCATCACCAAACCGGTCCCGGGTCACCAACCGGAAACTGTCGGCGGGATGCACAAGGCGGACATGGGTGACCACCTCGCCGGCAAGCCATGTGGTGCGCTCGATGAGAAACACCGGACTGCCCCGCGGCAGATCGAGCAGTTCCCCCTCACCCGCCGACGGCAGCGCGGCGCGGAAAACATGCTCGGCGCTGGTATAGGGCACCTCCCTGAGGAGCCATTCATTGGGGCTGACAGCCTCGAAGGTCTCGCCGCGGGCTGCCGGCACCACCTGAAGGTCGATCCACCGGTCCTCGATCTGGTAAGGCACGCCGTCCGCGAAGTGCAGGCTGACGACATGCAGCGCCCTGACCTTGCCCGTCAGTCCCATTTCCGCGCGCACCTTCTGCGGCGGTACGGCTTCCTCGCGGCTGATCAGCAGATATTTATAGCGTCCGCCGCGCTGTTCTATTTCGTCGCGCACAAGGTGGATTTCGAACACCGCATTGCGCGACTGCCGTTTGACGACACGCGTGCCCGCCTTTCGGCGCCGTTCCACCAGCCCGGTTTCGGCAAGCGCCCGCATCGCCCTGTTGACGGTGACCCGCGTGCAGCCGAATTCGCGCGCCAGATCCGCCTCGGCCGGCACCAACGCGCCGGGCGGCCACTCGCCGCCGGTTATGCGTTCGAGAAGAATGTTCTGAATGTCCTTGTAGGAGCGCATGGCGATCAGATCCGGTCCCGCAAATCCGCCATTGTGCGTCGGTAGCGCCGTTCAATCGGCTCACGATCGATGTGGCGGCCGTTTTGCACGCAGTGCCGGCCGGCCGACCAGACATCGGTGACGACCCGGTCATCGGCGGCGAAGATCCACCCGTCAAGCAGTTGATGCCTGCCAAGACCGCACAGCGCCGTATGGGTGGCGTCAATCGCAATCATGTCCGCCAGCCGGCCCTTCTCCAAGGCCCCGGCATTGCGGGCGAGCGCTCTCGCGCCGCCCTGCGCGGCATTGAGGTAAAGCGTTTCGCCGGTCGATCCACCGGGGCCGGCAAGCACGTTGCGTGCCCGGTGCACGAGACGCTGACTGTATTCGAGCTGACGCAGTTCCTCCGACAGCGAAATGCGGATGTTGGAATCGGACCCGACGCCGAACCGCCCGCCTTGCGCCAGATATTGCCGCGCACGAAACGTGCCGTCGCCGAGATTGGCCTCCGTTACCGGACACAGACCCGCAACCGCACCGGCCCTCGCCGCACCATCGGTCTCATCCTCAGTCATATGCGTCGCGTGGATCAGGCACCAGCGATCGCCGACATCGACGTTTTCAAGCAGCCAGGCCACCGGTCGCGCACCGAGCCAGGCTTCGATCTCCGCGACTTCCCTTTCCTGCTCGGCAATATGGATGTGAACGGGACAGCGGGCGTGCCGCGCCGCGATTTCTTTCAATGTATCCGGATCGCAGGCGCGCAACGAATGCGGGGCAATGCCGAGGCCGCAATCACCCGCGAGTTCGGAGAGCGCGCGCGACGCCGACTCCAGGAGGGTTTCGAACCGGTGCGGGTCGCATCCGAAGCGCAATTGCCCGCCCTCCAGCGGTTTCCTGCCGGCTCCGCCGTGGCTGTAGAGAACAGGCAGGTGCGTCAGACCGATGCCGGTCGCGGCGGCCGCTGCGAAGATGCGCCCGGACATCTCCGCCGGATCGTCATAAGCCCCGCCCCCGGGACGGTGGTGAAGATAGTGAAACTCTCCGACAGACGCATAACCCGCCTCAAGCATCTCGACATAGGCAAAGGTTGCAACGGCTTCGACATCCTCCGGCGTCAGCACATCGAGAAACCGGTACATGAGCGAACGCCAGTTCCAGAAATCATCGCCATCGGATGAGCGGTATTCGCTCATTCCAGCCATGGCGCGCTGGAATGCGTGGCTGTGCAGATTGGCAACCGCCGGCAGCAGTACCCGGTTGCCGAGGTCCAGGTCTCCGGGCCGCCTGACTGCGTTCTTCTCGATTGCGGCAATGCGTCCAGCGGCATCGACCTCGATGCGGACAGCATCGACCCAGCCTTCCGGAAGCAAGCCACCTGCGGCAAAAACCGCGGTCATGAATCAGTCTTATTCGTTGACATAAAACTATTATGAATATACATAATAAGGATTGCAAGCGAAAGCGGATTTGACCGCAATGACCGGCTTTGTCCTGACCAATGCAACGATTTCGACCATGGTCGAAGGCCAGTCCGCCTTCGGCCTGATCGACGATGCCGCAGTCGCCGTGAAGGACGGGCTGATCTCATGGGTGGGCAAGGCAAGAGGCCTTCCGGCCCCCTACCGCGCACTGCATACGGGCGATCTGGAGGGGCGTGTCGTCACACCGGCACTCATCGACTGCCACACCCATCTTGTTTTCGGCGGTGATCGCGCACAGGAATTTGAGATGCGTCTCGAGGGCGCGTCCTATGAGGAGATCGCGCGGGCCGGAGGCGGTATCAACTCGACCGTGACCGCGACACGCGCAGCGGACGAGCAGACTTTGGTCGCCGCAGCGCTCGGGCGCGTCGATCACCTGATCGCCGAGGGCGTCGGGACCGTCGAGATCAAATCGGGCTACGGCCTCGATATCGAGACGGAACTGCGGATGTTGAGGGCCGCGCGCGCCATCGCCAATCAACGGGATGTAAGGGTGCGCACCAGCTTCCTCGGAGCCCATGCCGTCCCGCCCGAGTACAAGGACAGGCCGGATGCCTATATTGACGAAGTCTGCATCCCTGCCCTGTCTGCGGCCCATGAACAGGGACTGGCGGACGCGG
>NZ_CFHWAF010000059.1:17911-24852 GCF_984452065.1 Hoeflea sp.
GTCGACGGGTTTTGCGAAGCAATAGCCTTTTCACCCGGTCAGATCGAACGGGTTTTCCGGCATGCGCGCGAACTGGGCATGCCGGTCAAACTGCATGCCGAGCAGCTCTCCAATCTCGGCGGGGCCGAACTCGCCGCGCGCTATGGCGCGCTTTCGGCGGACCACCTTGAACATCTCGATGAGCCCGGCGTTCTCGCCCTGAAAAATGCCGGCAGCGTCGCCGTTATGCTGCCGGGCGCCTATTATACGCTGCGGGAAACGCAGTTGCCGCCGATTGCGCTGCTTCGGGAGCACGGCGTGCCGATGGCGGTTGCGACCGACTGCAATCCGGGGTCTTCACCGCTCACGTCACTGCTTCTTGCCATGAACATGGCCTGCACGCTGTTTCGCATGACGCCGCAGGAAACGCTTGCAGGAACGACGCGGCACGCGGCGCGCGCGCTGGGACTGACCGATATCGGCACGATCGAACCCGGCAAACGCGCGGAGCTTGCGGTCTGGGATGTCGCCCATCCGGCCGAACTGTCCTACCGCATGGGATTTAACCCGCTTGCGATGCGCATCACGGGAAAACTGCCATGACCGAGACGCTGCTGAAACCCGGAGACATGTCCCTTCGCCAGTTGGAAACCATCTACTGGAGCAATGGCGAAGTGGCGGTCGATCACTCATGCCGTGCCGGCGTTGAGGCGTCCGCGGCCGTCATCGCTGAGGCCGCCGGCGGCGAGATGCCGGTCTACGGCGTGAATACGGGATTCGGCAAACTTGCGAGCGTGAAGATCGCGCCGCGCTATACGGCCGCTCTGCAGAAGAACCTCATCCTTTCGCATTGCTGCGGCGTCGGCCCCGCCGTTCCTGAACGCATCGTGCGGCTCATGATGATCCTGAAGCTGCTGTCGCTTTGCCGCGGCGCATCGGGCGTGCGCTGGGAGCTGATCGAGCTTCTGGAACAGATGCTTGCGCGGAATGTCACACCCGTCATACCAGCTCAGGGCTCGGTCGGCGCATCCGGGGATCTGGCTCCGCTCGCCCATATGACGGCCGTGATGATCGGTGAAGGTGAAGCCGTCTTTGGCGGCAAGGCCATGCCGGGTGCAGCGGCCTTGAAAGCGGCCGGCCTCGAACCGGTCGCACTTGGTCCCAAGGAAGGCCTTGCCTTTATCAACGGAACGCAGTTTTCGACCGCCTATGCGCTGGCGGAACTTTTCGAAACCTGGCGCTGCGCCGAAAACGCGCTTCTGGTCAGCGCGCTTTCAACCGACGCCATCATGGGCTCGACAGCCCCGACCCGGCCCGAGATTCACGCCTTGCGCGGCCACCGCGGCCAGATCGAGGCCGCGGCCGCCGTCCGCAACCTGATGGAAGGCTCGCAGATCCGCGAAAGCCACCGTGAAGGCGACACGCGCGTCCAGGACCCCTATTGCATCCGCTGCCAGCCACAGGTGACGGGCGCGTGCCTCGATCTTCTGCGGCAGGCCGGCGCGACGCTTGAAACCGAAGCCAACGCCGTGACCGACAATCCGCTGGTCATCACCGCCAGCGGCGATGTGATTTCCGGCGGCAATTTCCATGCCGAGCCGACGGCCTTCGCCGCCGACCAGATTGCGCTGGCGATTGCCGAGATCGGTGCCATCTCACAGCGCCGCATCGCCCTTATGGTCGATCCGGCACTGAGTTTCGACCTGCCGCCATTCCTGACGCCCGAACCGGGTTTGAACTCCGGCCTGATGATCGCCGAGGTGACCAGCGCGGCGCTGATGAGCGAGAACAAGCAACGGGCCAATCCCTGCTCGACGGACAGCACACCGACAAGCGCCAATCAGGAGGACCATGTGTCCATGGCGGCGCATGGTGCCCGGCGCCTTGCGGATATGAACGACAATCTCGGCCGCATTCTCGGCATCGAGTTCCTGTGCGCGGCGCAGGGCGTGGAATTCCGCGCACCGCTGCAAACGAGTGCGCCGCTGCGGGCGGCGATCGCGGCGCTGCGCGAGCAGGTCGATGCGCTCGGCGACGACCGGTATCTGGCAGGCGATATCGAAGCGGCGGCGACGCTGGTGCGGGACGGAACGGTTGTCGCCCGGTGCGGCATACCGCTCACCGATCCGCTTGGAACGGAGGCGGCGCCATGATGCCGGTCGAAACCGTTCAGGGCGACAGCCCGGTCATCCTCGGCCTGCCGCACACCGGGCTGCACGTCCCGCCGGATGTGTGGGACCGCTTCAACGAGACCGGGCGTGCGCTCGCCGATACGGACTGGAATATCCACAAGCTCTATGAGGGATTGCTGCCCGCCGCCACAACGGTGCGTGCGACCTTCCACCGCTATGTGATCGACGCCAACCGCGATCCGTCCGGCAAGAGCCTTTATCCGGGCCAGAACACCACGACGCTCTGCCCGCTGATCGATTTCAACAATGCTCCGATCTACCGCGAGGGCTGTGAGCCCGACACGGCCGAGATCGAACGCCGCCGCCGGCACTTCCACGCGCCCTACCACGCCGCGCTTGCGGCCGAGATCGAGCGTGTGGGGTCCCGCAATGGCATTGCCGTGCTTTATGACTGCCATTCGATCCGTTCCGTCGTCCCCTTCCTTTTCGAGGGAACCCTGCCGGATTTCAATATCGGTAGCGATGGCGGCGTGACATGCGACAGCGAGGTCGAACGGATCACAAGGGATATCTGTACGGCAGCGCCCGGCTATTCAACGACCGTGAACGGCCGCTTTCGCGGTGGTTGGACAACCCGTCATTACGGCCGGCCTGCGGACGGCGTGCACGCGATCCAGATGGAACTGACGCAGAAAACCCATCTGGCAGCGGAGGCACCTCCGTTCGATCTCGATGCGCAAAAATCCGCGGCGCTGCGTACGGTTCTGGCCGATATCCTGACGTCGCTGGAACAGTGGGCGTTAAACCGCGCGGGAGCAAACAATGAGTGATCCACGGCATAATATCCGCGATGTGTACCCGCCAACCGGGCCGCGGATCAGCGCCAAATCCTGGCTGACGGAAGCGCCGATGCGGATGCTGATGAACAATCTGCATCCGGACGTCGCCGAGAACCCGCACGAGCTGACCGTCTATGGCGGCATCGGGCGCGCGGCGCGCAACTGGGACGCCTTCGACCGGATCGTCGCGAGCCTGAAGACCCTTGAAGACGATGAGACGCTGCTGGTTCAGTCCGGCAAGCCGGTCGGCATTTTCCGCACCCATGCGGATGCGCCGCGGGTGCTGATCGCCAATTCGAACCTCGTGCCGCACTGGGCCCATTGGGACCATTTCAACGAACTCGACCGCAAGGGCCTGATAATGTACGGCCAGATGACGGCCGGCTCGTGGATCTATATCGGCAGCCAGGGGATCGTGCAGGGAACCTATGAGACGTTTGTCGAGGCCGGCCGGCAGCATTATGGCGGCGATCTTTCCGGCAAATGGCTCCTGACCGGCGGGCTCGGCGGCATGGGCGGCGCCCAGCCGCTGGCGGCGACCATGGCCGGCGCCTGTCTGCTGGCGGTCGAGTGCGACCCGGAGCGCATCGATTTTCGCCTGCGCACGAGATATCTCGATGAGAAGGCCGAAACGCTCGATGAAGCCCTTGCCATGATCGAACGCTGGACCGCGGCCGGCGAAGCGAAGTCGGTCGGCCTGCTGGGCAATGCGGCGGACATATTCCCGGAGCTTGCCAGGCGCGGCGTGCGGCCCGACATCGTCACGGACCAGACCTCGGCGCACGACCCGGTCAATGGCTACCTGCCGCTCGGCTGGACGCTCGCGGAATGGAAGGAGAAGCGCGAGAGCGATCCGAAGGGTGTTGCCAAAGCCGCCTGTGCATCCATGAAGGTGCATGTCGCGGCCATGGTCGAATTCTGGAACCGGGGCATTCCGACGCTCGACTACGGCAACAATATCCGCCAGGTCGCTTTCGATGAGGGGCTAAAGGACGCTTTCGCCTTTCCCGGATTCGTCCCGGCCTATATCAGGCCGCTTTTCTGCCGCGGCGTCGGTCCGTTCCGCTGGGCGGCGCTTTCCGGCGATCCGGAGGACATCCACCGCACGGATGAAAAGGTCAAGGAACTCATTCCAGACGACAAGCATCTGCACAACTGGCTCGACATGGCGCGCGAACGCATCGCGTTTCAGGGGCTTCCGGCGCGCATCTGCTGGGTGGGGCTCGGCCAACGCCACCGTCTTGGCCTTGCCTTCAACGAGATGGTCAAATCGGGGGAATTGAAGGCGCCGGTCGTTATCGGCCGGGATCATCTCGATTCCGGCTCGGTCGCCTCCCCCAACCGGGAAACCGAGGCGATGAAGGACGGGTCGGATGCGGTTTCCGACTGGCCCTTGCTCAATGCCTTGCTCAACTGCGCCTCCGGCGCGACCTGGGTGAGCCTGCATCATGGCGGCGGCGTCGGCATGGGCTTTTCCCAACACGCGGGCATGGTGATCTGCTGCGACGGCACGGACGCCGCGTCAAAGCGCATAGCACGGGTGCTCTGGAACGATCCGGCCAGCGGCGTCATGCGGCACGCCGATGCCGGCTACGACATCGCCATCGACTGCGCCCGCGAAAACGGTCTGCGGCTTCCGGGAATTCTCGGGAATTGAGGCAGCCGGGCCGCGCCGTGGTTACAGCGCCACCTCAGTCGCCAATCAGCAGCACGATCGCTCCACCGCGTTTCTTCCCGGCAGGGCCGCACAACACCGACTGTCTGCACTTGCGCCATGTCAAAGAACGGGCGCCTGGACTGTGAGATAAGAAGTCCAACGGATATGTTCAATTTGGTAGGGAGATCGAACCATGTATAAAAATATCCTGGTACCCGTGCTTCTGGACGGCGCCCACGACACACAGTCATCTTACCGCGCCGCACAGACGCTGGCGGACGACGGCGCGAAGTTCACCGTGATGCATGTCATGGAGACGATCCCGAGCTTCGTCATAGCCCAGATCCCCAAGGACACGCTGGCAAGGTCGCACAAGGACGCCGAGGAGGCTTTGGAAAAGTCAGCGGCCAAATTGCCCGGCGCGACCACCTGTCTTGCCTCAGGCAACCCGGGACGGGTCATCGTCGATTACGCGACGGAGCACGATATCGATTGCATTATCGTTGCTTCTCATCGGCCCGGCATTGAAGACTATTTCCTCGGCTCGACCGCCGCACGGGTCGTACGCCATGCGCAATGTACCGTGCATGTGATCCGATAAGGCAGGGCATGCCCCGACCCTGGCACGGCGCAGGCGCGAATGGCTCTTTTCATTCGGCCCGCCATGCTGTTGTCCCTCTGCGGCCATTTCCTGCTTCTTTGGATCCGGAAACCGCCGACCGGTGTCGCAAACTCGGGCAAGGTTGCGGGCCGGCGTTGACTTTCATCAACGCGCGATCGCGTCGAATATGGCATGATGGGTCGTTCATCATGGGAGACGGATGCTATGTTTGAGAAGATAATCGTCGCGATCGACGGGTCGGAGAGCGCCGACAACGCGCTGGAGATCGCTTGCGATCTGGCAAAGAAGTACGAGTCCGAGATCCATCTTGTGCACTCCCCTCAGTTGGAAACCACGGCGATCGCGGTCGGCTACGGCGCGGTTGAGATCAATCCCGACCCGAAGGCCGTCGAGGAAGCCGGCAAACAGGTGATGGATCGCGCGGTGGAAAAGGCCACCTCACTTGGATGCACTCCGAGCGAATGTATCATCAGCAACGGCGATCCCGCGGACGAGATTCTGAAGGCAGCCGACGCGGCAAAGGCCGATCTTATCGTCATGGGCCGCCGCGGATTGGGACGCCTGTCCAGCCTTATCCTCGGCAGCGTGTCGCAAAAGGTCAGCCATGAAGCGCAGAGCGCCTGCCTCACCGTGTGCTGAGTGCGAAATCGGCCGGTCGCTTCGAATGATCCGGCAGGCGTGTCACCGATGCCACCATCGCCATGGCCCTCGGCCGCAACGGTCGCGGGCCGGATGCGCTTGTCCCGCCGATCAGGTTTCGGCACGTTCGGCCCAGCCGGCGAAGATCCTCTCCAGATAAACCACGACGTAATAGAGCAGGATGCCGAGCGCCGCCAGCGCGATCAGAACCGCGAACATCAGCGGATAATCGGCACTGATCTTGCCGCTGTCGAACAGGTGACCGAGGCCCTTTCCGTGCGGCTCCACGATTTCCATCAGGTTGGTTCCGATAAAGGCAAGCGTGACGGCCACCTTCAATGCGCCGAAGAACTCGGGCAGCGTTTTGGGAAGGGCGATCTTGCGAAAAATCGTGAACTGGCTGGCGCCCAGGGATTTGAGAATGTCGCGGTATTCCGGCTCCAGCGTCGACAGGCCGATGGAAATCGACACGGCAATCGGAAAGAAGGAAATCAGAAATGCGATGAGGATCGTATTCATGTCGTGCGCGCCGACGAACATCAATGCGATCACCGGCACGACGGTTGCCTTCGGTATCGCGTTGAAGCCCACGAGAAGCGGATAGAGACCCTCACGCGCCGTGCGCGAGAAGCCCATGATCATGCCGATCAGCGTGCCGAACACGATGGCGAGCATCAGGCCGGCAACCGTGCGCCAAAGCGTCTCCCAGCCATATTCCAGGAAAAGCCAGCGGAACTTCCAGAAGGCCGGGCCAAGGTCCGATGGCGAGGCCATCTTGTAATTCGGCCAGTCATTGACCCAGACCAGCCACTCCCAGAACAGGACGAACAGGAGAATGGCGATCACGGGTATGGCGATCTTGCGCGCTGTGTTCATTGTGCGGTCTCCAATCCCCGTCCCTGCGCAATCTGGATCTGGTGGCGCAGTTCGGCCAGCATTTCCGTCGCCACGGGCGTGTAAAGGTCGTCAAGCGTGCGGTCTGGACCGAGCGGCACATCCAGCAAATATTGCGTGGTCGCAGGACGGCCGGACAGCACGACAACCTCGTTTGCCAGAAACACCGACTCGCGCAG
>NZ_CFHWAF010000059.1:24862-26819 GCF_984452065.1 Hoeflea sp.
ATCAGAAGGCAGGTGAATTCCTCCTGATGGCGCAGATCATGCATGATCCGCCACAGATCCTCCCGGGTGAAGGCATCCAGCGCACCGAACGGTTCATCCAGAATCAGAACCTCGGGCCGATGCACAAGCGCCCGGCACAGGGACGCCCTTTGACGCATGCCGCCGGACAGCTCGGAGGGTTTCTTGTCCTCGAACCCTTCAAGCCCGACAAGCGCCAGCAGTTCCTCGGCGCGGTCCTCCCTTTGTTTTTGAGACAGTTTGTTGGGCACGATCTCAAGCGGAAGGAGAACATTGTGCAAAATGGTGCGCCATTCAAGCAGCACCGGGTTCTGAAACGCCATTCCCACCGTGGCCCGCGGGGATTTGACCAGCTGTCCGCCGAGCCAGACCTCTCCCTCATCGGGAAACATCAGGCCCGCAATCAGGCGTGTCAGTGTCGACTTGCCGCAGCCGGACGGCCCGACGACCGCCGTGAACGTGCCCTTTTGAACGGTGATGTTCAGGTCGTTGAGGACCGGCAGGGGGCCGTCATCGGTCACATAGGCATGGGTCACGCCTCGCAGCGCGATTTGAGGTTCGTCTGTCATGAAATTCCATCAACCCGAATGAAAAGGCGGGATTGACCCGCCTTTTTAAATGTCGATCCGTACGGCTACCTCAAAGCGAGGCTGCCGTCCGTCGGCAGATATTCGCTGGAGAAGATAACCGCCATATCGGGCGTGTTCTGGAACTCGTAGTTTTCGGCCAGCTGCCGCATGGCCTTTTCCATGCGCGCCTGGTCTATGCCGCCAATGCCGTTTGCCTTGGTGTAGTCGGTAACGACGTTGGCGTCGATTGCGAGCTTCAAGCGGCGCGCCTCAAGCTCGGCATCCGCCGCAGGGTTGCGCTTCTTGACCATCTGCGCGCCGGCGTCCGGATCGGCAATCACGTCGTTCCAGCCCTTGGCAACGGCACGCAGGAAGCCGGTTACTGCCTCGGGGTTTTCCTTTGCGAAATCCGTGTTGACGACGATCGCGTTGCCATAGAGTTCCAGGCCGTGATCGGCCATCAGGATGACCTTTATGTCTTCCTCGGGAATGCCGAGCCGCACAAGATTGAGATAGCTGGAGAAAGAAAAGCCGGTGATCGCGTCGACATTGCCGTCGGCCAGCATCGGTTCGCGGGTCGGGAAACCGACGGGCTCTACGGTAATCTTGCCGACGTCGAGGTCGTTGACGGTCGCAAATGCGGGAAACTGAGCCCAGGCGCCGTCCGGCGGCGGTGCGCCAAGGCGCTTGCCTTCCAGGTCTTTGGGAGCGCTGACGCCAAGGGACTCACGTCCGATAACCGCGAAAGGCGGCTTGTCGTAGATCATCATCACGGCCTGAACCGGCGCACCGGGGTTCTGATCCAGGAACTTGATCAGGCTGTTGATGTCGGCAAAGCCGATGGGAAAAGCGCCGGTCGCGATCTTCGGTATGGCGTCCAGCGACCCCTTGCCCGCGCTGATCTCGACGTCAAGACCTTCAGCGGCGAAGTGGCCGTTGTCGATGGCGGCGAAATAGGCGGCGCTGGGGCCCTCGAACTTCCAGTCGAGAGCGAAAGGCATCTTGGTCTCGGCGGCAGCCTGCGTCAGTATCCCGACCGCGAACAATAGCGACAATGCTATTCTGTAAATCATCGATGTGTTCCCTTTATTTTCTTTAGTTGACGGAAAATTATCACACACATTTTGGTGCGATTTTCAAATATTGGCTGAAACACTTTGCCGCATCAGCGGTAAGCGGGGCGATCCGAACGCTCGAAGGGCGGAGGTGAAATGACTGCCCGACCTGCCTGTTTCCGACGGACGAAGGCGCACCGGCCCCTTTTTTGCGGCAACCGTCATCTGAAGATTGTTTTCAATGGATCCTTGACCGGCGGCCAGGACTTTCCAGCTTTTGTTGAAAGTCTTTTTGCAGCCGCGCTGGTTTTTTTT
>NZ_CFHWAF010000060.1:0-24816 GCF_984452065.1 Hoeflea sp.
GGTCGCGGGCCGCACGGTTCCGGTCGAGTGGCGCCTGCAGCTCGCGGCGCGCGGTCTCGACATCACCATCAACGCCATCAATCCCGACAGTTGGATGGACACGCTGGTATCCTATTGGGAAGGCCCGGTCACCGCAGAAGGGAGCAACCACGGGCGCGGATATCTGGAAATGACCGGCCACGAATGACCCGGTGTCACCGTGTCATTGCCTCGCACCCGCAGACTGATCAGCAACGTCATGATAAAGGAAACTTGTGACGGCATCACGCCGTCCAGGCCAAGTGGCGTTGCCTCTTCGCTGCCGCTGTCCTGCAGGGGCCTATCTTCAACCCGGCAAATGCATCTTTTGAGGGCGAAGGCGGTCATCGCCGCAAATCCGCGGAATGAACAGCGAGTTGCGATGAGATTGAGCATTGCATATATCGTCTTCAGTATCTGTCATTGGTAGTGTTGCTCTCATTTTGGCGTTCGCTAAGACCAGCTCTTCTTCTTCAGCAATGGGACTGTATGTTAGACTTCCACTGTCAATTCTTGCAGGGTTCTTTATTTTTGGTGAAACACCGACATCATTTGCTGCCATACTTGTCTGTTTGCTAGTGTGTGTTTTGGTTTTTGATGCTTGGAAAAATACGCATTCACAGAATCCGTGATATCCAACGGGGGAGCCGCCAGGCGTTGAATACCGGTTGAGGGCAAAAGGACCTGGATAGAGAGATCGGCCGCAGGCCGGGTCATTCACAGATGTCTTGCGGGATCCTGATCCACGCCGAGGATTCGCAGGATCAGGATCCCGTTTGCTTCGATGCGATAATAGATGCTGTGGCGAGAATGTTCATGCCGCCGCAGGCCGGGGCGGACCTTCTCAAAACTTCGGCCCATCTTCCGGTTTTCGGCCAGGAGCGATAGGGCGTTTGCCAAACCTTCCGTATAGGCCTCTGCCTTGGCAAAGCCGAATTGCTCGAGGGAGTAGAAATAGATTTCCCGCAAATCGGCTTCCGCGGCCAGGGAAAGTGTGTAGCTATTCATCCAGCAGGCCTTGTGCACGCGCGGCGTCGCGCGCCTCGCCAAGCACCTGGTCGGCCGTCTTGGAGCTTCTGCCGCTTGCCTCGGCCCGATCCATCATGTCGTTGAGCTCGCGGATGGCGTTCAGCTGTCTTTCCTGATCCTTGCGCACGAGATCGCGGAAAAACTCGCTGACGTTGCCATATTGGCCCGATTCAATGCGTGTCCGGACATATTCGCTCATCGTATCGGGCACGGAGATCGTTATCTTGCCCATTGTGCCAAATCCTCCGTAGTATGACTGGTTACGAGGTAATGAGAATAGTTCATATCTGATCTGGCTGCAAACGCGTTCGCAGCGTGATCAGGGCTTCGGAGTTTTTGCATCAGATGCTGTCGTAGAACCCCTTGAATTCCCTGTCTTCGCAGTATCGCAGTTTGTTCGCGACGATCGGGCGTTGCCCTGCGGGGAACAGGAACTGTTCGTCCTGCGGCAGGTTGCGCACCTCGTCGGGGGTGAGCAGGGGCCGGCCGACATGGTGCTCGGAGAGGGTGATGCCGGTATGGAGAGCACCGCAAAGTGTGGGGCAGTTGAATTTCGGGTTTGACGGTGGCAGGGGTTTTCGATGTCGGTGGCACCGGAAATCTATCAGTTGAAAGTTCGCCTTTTGGAGATCAGTCCGATGATCTGGCGGATTGCATGCCGCAAAACCGGATGTGCCACTGAACCAGTTCGGGTTCCGTAAAAATGATCGGTTCTCGTACATCTATGACATGGGAGAACATTGGGAACACGAGAGCCGCGTTGAGGCGATCAACCCACCACCGAAGCAATCCTATCCGATCTGCGTTGGCGGTTCCGGCGCCTGTCCGCCAGAGGATTGCGACGAGCCGCACGGCTACCATCAACGATGCAATTCGGCCGAGATGCCATTGATGTCAGCACCACTGTGGCCAAGCTCGAAGATATTGGTATCCGTGTTCATTGCCTGGCTCTCGGCGGTGTCGACCTCACAAGCTCTGCCGGCAAGCTGACTATGGGCGTGATTAACGCCGTCGCTCAGTTAAAGGGTACTTCTTTCTCCAAGAGGATCGCCAAGTGATTGAACTGCCAAAATAGCGCCCGGTGCCCGAAACCGAGAGGCCGAACGCGTGATTTGTTCCCGTACTCTACTGATCGCCTCACGCCAGAACCGAATGCCAGGTTATTGGTACATGGCACAAGGAGAAATCTATCAAAGCATTGCTTTAGCTTCTGAATTTAACCCCTGCCCATCCAGTCCATCATCGGCGCAACGCAAGGTTCGAACTCTCGCGCCAGACTTTCAATGCCGCGGCCAGACCGCGCCAGTGCAATGATGTATTCCGTTCGCAGGCTCGCTCCGCAGGGTACGGGGGTCCTCGTTCTCGCCATCAAAACACTCTCCTTCAAAAACTGAAAAGTGTCCATCAAACCGCAGGAACTCCAGACAAACTTTGAAATGGCACCGCTCGACCGGGTTCGAGATTGGCGCCGTCTCAATCCTTTGAGGCTCAAATATGGACGGTCATACGCCCAGCCAGTCCTTCCGTCTTCGATCGGGCGACGCGGCCAGACTTGCCTTCCGAAGCGGATATGCACTATTGGTATAACAAAAAGATACAGGAGACAGGCGGAAATGCGCGAGCGCCCCATTGGCATCGTCGATGCTGTCGTCAACATATGGACACCGGAGGCCCTCGCGGGGCGTCCTGACCGCGAGGATTTCTATACCCGCAAGGTCAAGGTCGACCGCGCGACGTTTGAGGGTATATCGCTTGAGGCGATGGTCGCGCGTATGGACGAGGCCGGCATCGAGCGCGCCATGCTGATCGCCGCCAAGGTCGGCCCGGCCATGCACCGCGCCTGCTACCATGTGCCCTACCGGCTGGTCGCCGAGGCGGTGCGGAAGCATCCCGACCGCTTTTGGGGCCTGGCCGGCATCGACCCGACCGAAGGCATGGACGGGGTGCGCGCGCTTGAGCGGGCCGTGCGCGACGACGGCTTTATCGGCGCCCACCTGTATCCGCACTGGTTCGAGCTGGCGCCCGACCACGCGCGCAACTATCCGTTCTATGCCAAGTGCGTCGAGCTCGACATCCCCATCCAGCTTCAGGTCGGCCAGTCCCTGGTCTACGACAAGCGCTTTCCGCGCCGGTCGGTCGGCCGGCCGATCACCCTCGATGCGGTTGCCTGCGATTTCCCCGAGCTAAGGCTGATCGGTATTCATATCGGCGTCCCCTGGGCCGACGAGATGATTGCCATGGCCTGGAAGCACGATAATGTCTTCATCGGCTCGGACGCCCACGCGCCACGCCACTGGCCTGCCTCGTTCGTGCGCTACATCAACACATACGGCCAGGACAAGGTGATCTTCGGCACGGACTTTCCCGTGCTCGACTTCACCGAAACGGTGCAGCAGATCGACGCGCTCGACCTGCGGCCCGAGCCCAAACGCAAATTCCTGCGCGACAATGCGCTGCGTGTCTACAAGCGCGATGGCGGCCATGAACCTGGCTGAGGCGATCGAGGCCAATGCGCGCGCGCGGCCGGACGACGTCGCGCTCATCGCGGGCCCGACCGAACGCACCTATGCGCACCTTGCGACCGACGTACGGGCAATGGCGGGCCGCCTGGCGCTTGCCGGCATAGCAAGGGGCGCCGTTGTCGGCGTGTGCTTGCGCGACTCGGCCGACCATCTGGTCGCCAATTATGCGCTGGCCCGGATGGGTGCGATCATCCTGCCCATGGATTGGCGGTGGACCGAGGACGAAAGGAGCCGTATCGCCGGTCATTTCCGCGCTGATCTGGTGCTTGTCGAACCGAAGCAGCCCTTGCCGGGGGCGGCGCGCGCCGTGCCGGTCGCCGACCTGCCGGAGGCTGGCGCCGCGGACATGCCGCCGGTCGCCAATGGAGCGGACCTGCCGCTGCTCCTGTCGCTCTCATCGGGCACGACCGGCCGGCCGAAAGGACCGCTGATCACCCATGGCCAGATGCTGCGGCGTTTCTGGACGCACTGGATCAATCTGGGCCTGAATGCCAACGATCGCTATGTATCGGCCACTCCTCTTTATTTTGGCGGCGGACGCACCTTTGCGATGTCAGTCCTGTTCGCGGGCGGCACGGCGGTGCTGTTTCCCCCGCCTTTCGAGGCCGATGCCTTGTGCGCGGAACTGGAACGCGTGGGCGCCACCGCCACCTTTCTCGTGCCGACCCAGTTGCGCAAGCTTCTGGCGTGCGGCGACAACCGGTTGGCACCGGCCCGGCGCATGCGCCTGCTGATTGGAAGCGGAGCGCCGCTCGCCAATGACGAACGCGCCGAAATCGAAACGCGTCTTTGCGCCAATTTCGTCGAGTATTATGCCTCGACCGAGGGCGGCGGCATATCGATCGCAACGCCCACGACCCGGGCCACCCGTCCCGCTTCCGTCGGGCGGCCGGTCTTCGGGGTCTGCGTCGAGGTGGTCGACGCGGACCATACGCCGTTGCCGCCGGGCGCGGTCGGGCGGCTGCGCTATCGCGGGCCGGGCGTCGCCGCCGGCTACCATCGCGACGCACAGGCAAGCGGCGAGGCGTTCCGGGAGGGCTGGTTCTATCCCGGCGATCTCGCCGAAATCGACGAAAGCGGCTACATCACCCTGCGCGGCCGGGCCAAGGATATCATCATCCGCGGCGGCGTGAACATCTATCCCGACGAGATCGAGACCGTGCTCGGCAGCCATCCGGCCGTGGCCGAAGCGGCGGTGTTCGGACGGCCATCGCAGCGCCTCGGCGAGGAGGTGGTCGCGTTCATCGCCCCGTCCGGAACGCTTGACGCGGAAACGCTGGAGGCCTGGTGCGGGGAACGGCTCGCGCCCTACAAGGTTCCCGCCACCTTCATCTTCACTGATGCGTTGCCACGCAACAGCGCGGGCAAAGTGCTCAAGGCACGGCTTGCCGAACGCGCCGCCGATGCAACCGAACCGGCCAGCCGGCCCGGGCGTGCGACATAGATCGAGATGCCGTGTTGCGCTCCCGGATCGTCATCCGCGCGATAGTCCTTGCGGCGCTCGCCATTTTAGGTCTATTGTTATACATATATATCAATATGGAGGACTTTGCGGCGCAATGAAGCCGGGCGTTGAAAGAACAAAAGAAGGCGTTTGCGGCGCGCGTGCCTGGGCCGGCCAGTCCTGGCCACGCAGCGCGACCGGCCGCAGCGCTCTCGTCGAACCGCTCCCACACCACATCAGTTGCGACGCCCTGCATGTGAGCTTTCGGGCCGCACCCGACCGCGTGGCGCATTTCCTGCCGCCGCATCTGGAACCGCTCGACAGCGGTGAGGGGTGGGTGATGATTGCCGAAATGGCCAAGGTCAGCGCCGCCAATCCCGACCAGATGTGGCAGGATCCATCCCGGTCGTCCTACAATGAGTGCGTGCTGGGCTTCTACTGTCGATACGGCGATAGCATCGGCCGCTACAGCGCCCTGGTCTGGGTCGACCGCGACTGGTCCCTGGGCATGGGCGCGATCTTCGGCTGGGGCAAGCGGCTGGCGTCGATAGACCGCACACGGGCGCAGCGCACCAATCCGGCGCTGGCCGGCAAGGATGTTCGGCTGGGCGGGACGGTGTCCCGCTACGGCCATCCCATCGTGCAGTTGAATGTTGAATTTGAGGACGGCGGCACACCGCTTGACGCGCTGCCCGGCCATGGCGGATCGACCTTTCTGTATCGCTACATCGCCTCGCCCAGCCCCGACGTGCCGGATGTCGAGCAGCTCTTCGAGTTGCCCTTTTCGAATGTGACGATGGCGTCCATTCGCGCCGGCCGCGGCGCGTTGAGTTTCGGCACCGCGCCCGATGAAGAGCTCGATACGCTCGGCGCCGTCGCGGTGACCGGCGGCTATGCCTATGAGCGCGGCTGGACAACCGACAGGACGGCGCGGCTGCTCTGCGACTACCAGGCCGGCGCATGTGTCGCCGCCGAATGAAAAATGATGCAATCAGGGACCAGGAGTGAACCATCATGAAACCCTTTACGTTCGACCGCAGACAATTGCTTATCGGAACCCAGGCGCTGGCCGCCAGCGCTGTGCTGCCCGGCTTTGGACGCCGCGCCATGGCGCAAGAACTGACCGACATGACCTTCCTGACGCCGTTCGGCTTTCTGATCGCCTTTGTCGATACGATGTATGCCGACACCGGCGGCTACTTCGAAAAGCACGGTCTGAACGTCACCATCAATGGCGGGCGCGGATCGTCCATGGCGGTCCAGCAGGTGACCGCCGGCAACGCGCTGGTCTCGCGCACCGGCGGCAGCGACCTGATCAAGGCCTACGCCACCGATCCGTCGATCGTGGCGATCGGCGACATCTTCCAGCGCGACATCTTCTACGTCATCAGCGCGCAGGACTCACCGGTCGCAACGCCCGAGGACATGGCCGGCAAGACAATCGGCGTCGTCTCGGCATCCGGCGCCACCGAGAACATTCTCGACATGATGCTGGCCGCGCGCGACATCCCGGCCGGAGATGTCGCGCGTGAGGTCGCCGGCAACGCGCCGGCCGCCTTCGAGTTGGTCAAGCTCGGCCGCATTGCAGCCTTCATCGCAACCAGCGATACCGTCTTCCAGCTTCAGGTCGATGATCAGCCGATCAACGCCTGGTCGACGGACGAGGTCGCCCTGTCGCCCGGCCAGGTCTATATGACCTCCAAGGCGCAACTTGAGCAGAATACCGAAACGATTGCCAGGTTCCTGGCCGCCGTGCATGAGGGCCTGGGCTTTACCACTACGGCCGATAATCTGCAGGCGGTCGTCGACTCGATGTCGGCCAAATACGAGATCTTCGAAGCCGGCCGGCCCGACAAGGGGCTTTCGGTGCTCGAAAACTCCGTCAGGAACTATGTCGCGCCGTACACGGACAAGCTCGCGACCAATCCGGAAGCCTGGGAGTCCTCCTACCGGCTGATGGTCAAGGCGGGCCTGATCGAAGAACTCGACGACCGCAATTTCCACGATGACACAGCCCGCCAGCTCGCGTTCTCGTGAGCACGGCAGCCGGGCAGACGGCCTTGCTGGCCATCGATCTGCAGCGCGCGTTTTGCGATGGCGAAGGGTCGATGGCTCGGCAAGGGCGTGACATCGAACCACTGCGCGTAGCGACCGGCACCGCCGATAATCTGGCGAAACGAGCCAGGCAGGCCGGCATAACGGTCATTTGGACAAGGATGATGTTTGCTTCAGACTATTCGGATGGCGGCCAGCTCGCCGCCACCATTCGGCCCAATCTGGTCAAGGCCGGAGCACTTCGCCGCGGTAGCGGCGACGAGGCGTTTTCCGCCCTCGCCCACCCGGAGCCCAGGGACATCGTGATCGACAAACCGCGCTTTTCCGCATGGATCGGCACATCGCTGGAGGTGGTGCTGCGCTCGGGCGGCTATAAGCGCATCATTGTGTGTGGCGTGACCACGCCCATGTGCGTCGAAAGCACCGTACGCGACCTGGGCCAGCGCGACTATGAGACCTTTGTCGTTGAGGATGCCTGCGCAGACTTCGAGACCGGCCGTCATGAGGCGTCGATCGCCGCCATGGAATTCGGCTTTGCAACGATCATCGACAGTGCGCTGGCGATGACGCTTTTTGACGGTGCAGGCCATGACCGCCGGCATTGACGCTCCATCGCGCGATACGACACCCGGACCGGCGCCGGACGGCAAGGGCGCAAGCATCGTGCTGACGGACATCGAGCAGCGCTTCGTCACCCGCGACGTCGATGTGCTGGCGCTGACCGGCGTCAATCTGAGCATCACGCAGGGCGAGTTTCTGGTCCTGCTTGGCCCTTCCGGCTGCGGCAAGACCACGCTTTTGCGCATCATCGCCGGCCTGCTGAAGTCGACCAGGGGGACCGTCGAGGTCGGCGGCGAGCCGTTGTGGCGCGGCGATGACCGCAATGATGCGGTCATGCGCGAACTGGGCGTGGTGTTTCAAGACGCCAATCTGTTTCCCTGGATGTCGATCGAGGACAACATCGCGCTGCCGCTGAAGCTGCGCGGCATCGGCAGGGCCGAGCGCCGCCGCCGCGCGGGCGAATTGTGCGAATTGGTGGGCATCAAGGGCTTTGAAAAGCGCTGGCCGCGCGAATTGTCGGGCGGCATGCGCCAGCGGGCGGCCATCGCGCGGGCGCTCAGCTGCAGCCCGCACATTCTGCTCATGGACGAGCCGTTCGGTGCGCTTGACGCGATGACGCGCGACCAGATGAACCTCGAATTGCAGCGCATCTGGATGGAAAGCGGCTGCACGATCGTGCTCGTGACGCACTCGATCCGCGAAGCGGTCTTCCTGGCCGACCGCATCCTTCTCCTGTCGCCGCGTCCGGGACGCATGGATACGATCACCGAGATCCCGATGGAACGGCCGCGCGACATCTACGTCCAGTCGACGCCGCAGTTCCAGGAACTTGAGGTGGGCCTGCGCCACCGTCTCGATCGTTTTGCCTGAACCGGGAACCGCCCATGATACAAAAAAACACCGCCTGGATCGCAACGCCCCTCATCCTGATCGGGTTCGTCCTGGTCTGGGACATCTATGTCCGCGTCTTTTCGGTCTCGCCATTCATCCTGCCGCGGCCAAATGCGGTGTGGGACGCGACCGTCGAACTGCTCGGCGAACGGCGCACCTACTGGCACATCTGGGTCACGCTGTTCGAGACACTGGCCGGCTTTGCGGTCGCGGTGGTGACCGGCATCGTGCTTGGCGGCCTTCTGGGCAAGATCCGCTGGCTGGAACAGACGCTCAATCCGCTCATCGTCGGGCTTCAGGTGATGCCCAAGGTGGCGCTGATCCCGTTGTTCATCGTCTGGTTCGGCTTTGGCGTGACGTCAAAGATCGTGCTTGCCGCGGTGATTGCGTTCTTTCCGATCATGACCAATACGATCCTGGGCATCAAATCGGTCGAGCGCGGCAATCGCGACGTCATGCTGGCGCTCAATGCCAGCCGCTGGCAGACCTTCCGGGATGTGGAGTTGCCGCACGCCCTGCCCTTCATCCTGACCGGCATGGAGGTCGGCATCGTGCTGGCCACGATCGGCGCCATCGTCGGCGAATATCTCGGCGGCAGCCAGGGGCTCGGCTATATGGCGGTCGCCACCCTCAACGCCTTTGATGTCGAGGCCATGTTCGGCGTCATCCTGTTGATGACCGTGATGGGCTGGCTGCTCTATTTCCTCGTCGTCACCTTGCGCCGTTTTCTGACCCCGTGGCACGAGGCCGTCAGCACCGATCGCAACTAGGCGGTGGTGATCATTTGACCAAACCTGACCTCTAAGGGAGAGAACACACAATGGGCCGCATCGTCGACGTCAGCACGAATTTCAAACCGCACACCCAACTCAAGCTCTACGACGTGCTTGGCGTTGACAAGTCGAAGGCAAGAGCACTCGATCCGGAAGCCTATATCGCCGAAATGGATGCAAACGGGGTGGCGATGACCGGCGTTATCGCCAATGTCGTGCAGGACGGCGTGCGTGGCGCGTTACTGGCCACCCATGTCGATGAGGTCTATCCGGTCCTTGAGAAGTATCCCGACCGCTTCTTCGGCTGGGTCGGCATCGACCCGCTGGGCGGCATGGAGACGCTGCGCTACATCGAGCGCGCGGTGACGGAACTGGACTTCAAGGGCGTGCATGTCTACCCGCAATGGTTCGGCGTGCCGATCAACGACCGGACCTACTGGCCGATCTACGCCAAATGCTGCGAGTTGGGTGTGCCGATCACGCTTCAGGTCGGCCGCCAGTCACCGCGCTCAGGCGGCAAGCTGTGCGCGCGGCCGCAATGGATCGAGGACGCCGCCTTCGACTTCCCCGAGCTTACGCTCATCGGGCTGCATATCGGCGTGCCCCACGACCATGAGATGACGAGCGCGGCGATCGCCTATGAAAATGTCTACATCATCGCCGATGCGCATCCGCCCTCCACATGGTCACAGCATTTCGTCGATTTCGTCGCCCAGCGCGGCTTTCTGAATATCGATGGCATGGACAAGGTCATGTGGGGTACCGACTGGCCGGTGCAGACCCTGACCCGATCGCTGGAAGAAGTGCGGGCGCTCGACATTCCGCCACAAGCCCTGAACGGGCTGCTGGGCGAGAACGCCATCCGAATCCTGGGCCTTGATGTCAAGCCCTGAGGAGACCCGCCCAGCTTATCTTGCGGCAGACCCGGCCCCGGCCGGGCAGGTCAGTCCGCGTCACCGCGCCTGTCGATAATGGGCTTCGCCTTCCATCCCCGTCCGGCAAAGGCCGGGTCGTCCGGTGCCACAAGTTCGATCTTCGGCGCCACGCCGATTGTTGCCTTGACCTTGTCCGCGATCCGGCTGTCGAGATCGCCCGCATCGCGGAGCGAAAGCTTGATCAGCAACCGGTCCATCGACAGTGGGTCGGACGGATCATCCTTGTCGACGATGGCCTGAAAGTCGACAACCGCCGGATCGGCGGCCAGCACGTCGGCCAGCGCCTGCGGATTGACCAGCATACCGCGGATCTTCATGAACCCGTCGCGCCGGACCGGCACAGAGACGAGCCGCTCGGTCAGCGCCCCGCAATGGGGACATCGCTTGCGGGTCAGCCGCGCCGTATCACCAAGCGCATAGCGCAGCATGCTCGTGCCGCGTCTGTCCAGATGGGTCAGCAGGATGAGCCCCTCGTCGCCGTCGGCGACCGGTTCCAGCGTCTCGGGATCGACCGCCTCGAACAGGAATTGTAACGGCGCGGGGTTGTGATAGCCCGCGCCGGGGCTGCATTCGACCATACCGCCCTGCAGTTCGGTCGCGCCATAGGAAACGCTGATCCTCGGATCGGGGGCGCCCAGGCGCCGAAGCCGCGCAATGAGGTCGCTGCGGGCCTCCTCGCCGAAGCCCTCGCCGGTCACGAACACGAGACGCACGGACGGCATGCGCATGTCAAGCTCCTCGGCCCGGCCAAGCATCTTGCGGATGTAGGATGGTACCCCCCACAGGATCGTTACGTCCGGGCGAGCGGCGAGCGCGCACACCGCGTCAGTCCGGTTGCCGAGGTCCGTATGGCGCGTGGTGGTCGCGCCCGGCATGGCGGCGATGACCGGGATGGCGCATGCCGCCGCGGCGTTCATGGCGCGCGTGAAAGCGCCGTGGGGGTAGCTGGTCAGCGGGAACAAGTTGAGGATCGCATCGTCGGGCCTCACCCCGCGCAACCGCAACATGTTGCGGTTGGCCGCCAGGATGTTGAGAAAATCATACGAGGTCGAGGTGAACGGGGTCGGCGCACCGGTCGAGCCCGTGGTGTACATCACGTCCCAGACGATCCGCTCGGCTGCCTCATAGGTGTCCGGAAGGCGCAGCGTAAAATCGCGCGGGCGGGCGACATAATCCGCCTTGCGCGTAACCGGCGCCCGGGTGAGATCACCGATCCCGCCAATATCGCGGCGATCGATTCCACGCTCGGCGAAAACGGCCTTGTAGTATGGGTGATGCTCGAAGATGCGGTCCAGCATCGGCGCGAAAACGGCGTCGCGGGCGCGGGTAAGATCCGCGGGGTCCTCAAAGAAAAGATCGTCTTGCACGGGCCACTCGGAACGGTACGGGTCAGGGCTTTTGCGGATGGGTTGCGTCCGGGCTCCAAAGGGCCGTTCTCTCGCCCTCTACCCGCGACATACTCATCTGGTACTCATAGACATCCGGGCGATAGAGCGCGTGGAGATACTCGACCGGCCGGTTGTTCTGGTCGAACACAAGCCGTTTGACCCACAAAAGCGGCGAGCCGGTCTCGATCTCAAGGAGGGAGGCGACGATCGTATCGGCAAGCTTGGCCGAGACAGACTGATCGGCCGAGGAAACCCTGATGCCGGCGCGCTCCAGCAGCAGCAGGAGCGGCTTGTCGGACATCTCCCGCTCATCGCAATGGCGGCCAATCTCCTCGGGCAGGTAGGTTGTCAAATGCGAGAACGGCACGTTCTCGTGGTAACGCACGCGTACAGCGCGCTGGACCCGCGCGCCCGGACTGAGCTTGAGCTTTTGTGCCACGAGCGGCGGCGCCGGCAGATAGTCAAACTCAATCAGCTTGACCTGCGTGCGCAAACCCATGGCCATCAGGTTCTCGAAGATTCCGCGCAGATTGGCCGAGATCGCCTGCGGCGCCTTGGGTTGCTGGGCAAAGGTGCCACGGCCGCGCGAACGGCTGACGAACCCTTCCTGCTTGAGCCTGTCGAGCGCGCGCCGGATGGTGATCCGCGAAACCTTGAAGGTCTGCGACAGTTCGTGTTCCGACGGCAGGGGTTTGTCGCCTTCGAATTGCCCCTCCTCGATCTGCTGGCGCAAGACGATATAGACTTGGTGGTGCAGTGGCGTGACCGCGTCGTTGGGCAGGACTTCTCTGAGCACAGGGTGTCATCCGATTTTGCTTGTTATATTGTTATGCCTTTACAGCGCGCGCATTGCAAGCATGCCGGGGCCGCAAGCGCACCTGCTCGGATGCGCACTTTTGTTGCAATGCCCTTGGCGTTACGTCATGCCGTCACCGGCCAAGCTGGTCAACAGCCTCATATTGTTATAACAATGCGATAAATGTGCCAATCCAATCCACAGACCGCTCTGGGCAGCCAGCAGTTCCAAATCGCGGGAAGGCAAAGCAATGCGTAAACACACGGTAGCGGCGGTGCATGCCGCATCGCTCATGCTCGACAAACATGCCAGCCTGGAAAAGGCCGCCGAGATTGTGCGGAACGCCGGTCGTTCGGATGTGGAGCTGGTGTGCTTTCCGGAGACATTCGTCCCCGGCTTTCCCTACTGGATCAACCTCTATCCGCCAGCGGAGCAGCACGGCATCTATCTGACTTACGCGGATCAGTCAGTCGACCTTTCCGGTAACGAACTCGAGCCCGTGTGTGCTGCCGCCAAAACCGCCGGCGTCGCGGTCGTCCTTGGCCTCAGCGAGCGCGTCGACGCCACCATGTACAACACCCAGGTCTTCATTGACATCGATGGCATGATCGCCGGCAAGCATCGCAAGCTGCAACCGACCTTTGCCGAGCACATGATCTGGTCACAGGGCGATGGGTCCACGCTCGCCGTCCACGACATGGCCGTCGGCAAGGTGGGAGCGCTGATCTGCTATGAACATATGCTCAATCTGGCCAGGCAAGCGCTCATCGATCAGGGCATGCAGATCCATTGTGCAAGCTGGCCGACATTCGCCAGCAGCCGCAATGCGCGCGCGGCGATCTATGATCGGAGCGTGGAGGCCATCATGCGCGCCCATGCCATCACCGGCCAATGCTTCGTGATCGTCGCCCAAAACCCGGTAACGGAACACAATATAGAGGCCATGGAAGCGGCTATGGGACCGCAATCGGTGCTCGGCCCGGGCGGCGGCTGGTCGACTGTCATCGGCCCTGACGGCGAGTTCCTCGCAGGCCCTCACACCGGGCTTGAGGAAACGCTCGTCATCGCTGAGATCGACCATTCAGCGATCGCGCGCGCCAAGGTCCTCGCCGATACGGCGGGCCACTATTCAAGGCCCGAGATTCTGTCGCTCGATCTCAACCCAAAGCCGTTCAGGCCGTGACACCGGGCAGTCTGCGGCGTTTCATCCGTCGACGGACGCATTTTCGGTGCGCACGCCCATATAGAGGCGCGAGACGCGCTCGTCGGCGATCAGCGCCTGCGCGTCGTCCTTGATTCGCACCTGCCCCAGTTCCAGCACATAGCCGCGATCGGACGCCTGCAACGCCTTCTTGACGTTTTGCTCGACCATCAGGACGGCCTTGCCGTCTTCCGCCAGGCGGCGGGCGGTCGAAAAGACCAGTTCGACCATTTTCGGCGCCAGGCCGATGGAAGGCTCGTCGAGCATCATCACCTTCGGGTCCATCATCAGCGTGCGCGCGATCTCCAGCATGCGCTGTTCCCCGCCTGAAAGGCTCGCCGCATATTCGTCGCGGCGCGCCTTGAGGATCGGGAACATCGCCTCGACCTTCGCCGTGCGCTCCGCGAGCAGGTGTGCGTCGGTCAGGAGATAACCGCCCATGCGCAGGTTCTCGGCGATCGTCAGCTTGGGGAAGACGCTGTGGTGCTGGGGGATGTAGGCGAGCCCTACGGTCAGCATGCGATGCGATTGGACGCGAAAGATGTTCCGGCCGCCCAACAGCACCTCGCCCTCGCGCACCGGCGTCATGTTGAAGATAGCCTTCAGGATCGTCGACTTGCCGGCGCCGTTCTGGCCAATGACCGTGACGACCTCGCCCGCCTCAACGTCCAGGTCGATGCCGTCGACGATCAGCCTGCCACCGCCGTAGCCGCCCTTCAGGCCGCGCACCTTGAGCATCGTCAGACCCCCTCACCCCAGATACGCGTCGATGACGCTTGCGTCGGACTGCACCTGCGCCGGCGTGCCCTGTGTCAGGACCTGCCCCTGGTGCATAACGATGATCTGGCTGGCGAGCGACATGATGAACTCCATGTTGTGTTCGACGATCAAAATGACGATCCGGGTCTCATCGTAGATCTCGACAATGAAGTCCCGCAGCGTATTGAGCAGGGTCGGATTGATGCCGGACGCCGGCTCGTCGAGCAGCAGGATACGCGGGCTCGACATGAGGCACGACACGATCTCGAGCAGGCGGCGCTGACCGTATGACAAAGCTCCCGCGGGATGGTCGGCATAGCCGGCCAGGTTGATTAGCCGCAGAAGACGCCGGGCCTTGTCCTCGGCACGTTCACGCGCGCCGCGACGACGCGACAGAGCCTGTATGAACTCCGGACCCAGACGTTTGTCCTGGGCGGCAAACAGCACATTGTCCAGACACGTCTCCTGCGGCAGCACGCGACATTCCTGAAAGGTCCGTGCAAGCCCGCGACGGGCCAATTTGTGCGGGCTGATGCCGTCAATGCGCGCGTCCTGGAAACGCACCTGACCCCGGTCGGCGATCTGGCGGCCGCAGATGATGTCGAACATCGTTGTCTTGCCGGCGCCGTTGGGTCCGATCAGGCCGTAAATGCCCGGCTGCCCCAGCGCGAAGGTGGCGCCGTCGACGGCCTTGATGCCGCCGAAGCTCTTGGCGACATCGCGCACCTCAAGAATGGACGACAACAGCCTTCTCCCGTCTGGCCAGCTTGTGATAGCCCGCTTCCGCAAGCCCGCAGATTCCACGGGGCGCGAAGCGCGCCAGGATCAACAGAACGGCGCCGAAGAAGATCAGCCGCATCTGGTTGGCGATACGCAGGAACTCGGGCAGCGCGATGAAGGTGATGGCGCCGATGATCGGGCCGACCAGATACCCGGCACCGCCCAGAATCAACATCAGCATCAGGTTGATGCTCTCCTGCAGTTCGAAGGACAAAGGCGCCGCCGCACGCAGGAACAGCACTTTCATCGCCCCGCCCAAGCCGGCGATCGCAGCCGAAAGGGCAAAGACGATCAGCTTGTGCGCGAACACATCCACGCCACGCGCGGCCGCCAGCGTCTCGTCCTGCCGGATGGCGGCCAGAGAGCGTCCCAGATCCGAGCGAACCAGCAGGAACTGCAGAATGAAGACGAGGGTCGCGACGGTAAAGGTAAGCAGGTAGAAGCCTTCCAGGGATCGGAACTGCAGCGTGATGAAGCCCAGATCGATATCGGCCGGCCGCGGAACACCGGGCAGCCCTTCCGCGCCACCTGTAATGCCGTCGAGATTGTTGAACATCGTATAGAAGATCATACCGATGGCGAGTGTGACCACGATAAAGAAATGGCTGCGCAGACGCAGACAGGGAATGCCGACCAGGAACCCCACGAAACCGGCCGCCAGTGCCCCGATGAGCAGCGAGGGCACGAAGGGAACGCCCAGATCCTTCATGAGAATCGCGGTCGTATAGGCGCCGATGCCGGCAAAGCCCATATGGCCGAGCGAGACCAGACCCGTATAGCCGTACAGCAGGTTCACGCCGATTGCCGGAATGACATAGGTGAGCGCCAGCGTGAGCACGTAAAGGACGTAGGGCTGCTCGGAGAAGATGATCGGTGCGAACGCGCCGACAAACAGGATCGTGACGGCGAATCCGGCGGAAAACGAGATGGATCGCATGCTCAGTGCTCTCCCCGCACCCGCACGCCGAAGATGCCCCACGGGCGGATGAGAAGCATCAGGATCAGCACGCCGAATACGATGGTGTCGCGGAAGTCCGTCGGGATCACCAGCGTCGACAGGGATTCAACGATGCCGATGCCCAGGCCGCCGACGATGGCGCCGGGCACACTGCCCATGCCGCCGATGATGATCGCCGCCAGCGCCTTCAGCAGCGGCAGGTCGCCCATCTGCGGAAAGATCAGAAACAGGGGGCCGAGCAAGGCGCCGCCGAGACCGGCCAGCGCGCAGGCAATCAGGAAGGTCAGCGTGTAGACCCGGTTCGGATTGATGCCGACGACGACGGCCGCTTCGGGATGCTGGCTTGTGGCGCGCATGGCCGTGCCGAGGCGCGTCCGCGTCAGGAAGACGTAAAGCGCGGTCACGGTCACGAGCACGACGCTGATGATGATGAAATGCTGCGCCGTGAAGCTGAGCGGACCGAGCCTGACCAGCGTCTCCACGCTGGCGGGCCGCATCTGCAGCGCGTGCGGTCCCCAGATCTGCACGACACCGTTTTGGATGATCAGGATCAGCCCGAGCGAGGCGACGATCTGCATGCGCAGATTGTCACGCAGCGCCCGGAAGATCGTCCGCTCGAGCACAACGCCGATAAACGCCAATGTAACCATCGAGCCAAGGATGGCGAGCGGGTAGTTGCCCGTCAGGTTGAAGAAATAGGCGTGCGCCATGTAACCGCCGACCATGAACAGGACGCCGTGGGCAAAGTTCAGCACATGCATGACCCCATAGATCAGGACCATGCCGAGCGCCATCAGCACATAGATCGAACCCATCATTGTGCCGTTGACAAGTTGTTCGAGGATCGCGGTCGCCATTGCGGCTCCATCTGCGGTTGGAGATCAAGATTGGCCGTCCCGCGCTGGCGCGGGACGGCCGGCATACCGATCTGGCCGGTCAGCCGCTGCCGCAACCGGCAGCCAGTTCCGTGGGGAAGTTGATCTTGCGATCGCCGCTCTCGCACCACTCGGTGATGTAGACCGGTGGCGATGCCTGGCCGGTCTCGTCGAACTCGATGACACCGATCACCCCTTCGTGGGAGAGTTCGGCCAAGGCATCGCGGATCGCCGGTCCGTCGGTGGTGGTGCCTGCCGCCTTCATCGCCTCCATGGCCACGAAGATGCCGTCATAAGACTGTGAGGCAAAGCCATGCGCCTCTTCACCGAACTTCTCCTTATAAGCGTCGCTGAAGGCCTTGATCCGGCCGATCGGAGCGTTGGGCGGGAACGAATTGTACTGAACCATGCCGCTCAGATACTCGGCGTTGAGCCGGTCGAGGAAACGGTTCGACCCCATGGCCAGCGTTCCGATGAGCTGCGCATCAAGGCCCGCGTCGCGGATCTGGCGTATCGCCAGCGCACCGGGCTCCTCGTCCATCAGCAGCATGATGCCGGCCGCCTCAGAGTCCCGGATATTGGTGATGTGACTGGAGAAGTCCACCTCGCCCACATTGAAGTAGCCGACATAGCCCTCGCCGAAGCTCTCGGGCAGCCGTCCCAGCATGCCGTTAACACCGCCCCGGCCGGCATCGTTGTTCCAGGCGATAAAGGCGAGCGGAGCGATGTCATTGGCTTCGACATACTGCGCCAGCGCCTCGTTGAGCTGCCGATTGTTCGCGTTGATCCGGAAGAAATACGGATTGCCCTCGTCCGTCAGGCTGGCCGCCGTCGGAACCGTCGCGATCAGCGGAACCTGGGCATCCTGGGCAATCGGGGCCTGGGCAGCGGCCACCGGGCTGCACAACTCGCCCAGCACGATCGGCACGCGGTCGACGGTGGCCAGACGTTGCATGGCCGAAGCGCCCTCGGCCGCGTTGCAGCGCGTATCATAGACTTGCAGTTCGAGCATGTAGGTGGTGCCGTCCACCTCGAAGCCGCCCTGCCCGTTGATCGTCTCCACAGCCAGTTCAAACCCGTTCATCTGGAACCGGCCCGGCGCCGCGAGCGGTCCCGTCTGAGCTGTGACGATCCCCAGCGTGACCGTCTTTTCCTCAGCGTACGACGCCTGCGCGACAAGCGCGGTGACAGCCGCTGCGGCCAACATGGTGAGCTTTCGCATTGCCTACTCCTTTTTGCCGTTACTCTTGAAGACCATAGACACGCAGTGCGTTGTCCCGAACGAACAGTCGCATTGCGTCCTCCCTCAGGCCGAGGTCTGCGATCTCGTCCATGGTTCGCTTGAAGTCCAGCACTGGAAAGTCCGTGCCGAACATGACTTTGTGCCGCCCGTAAGTATTGATGTAGTGAACAAAGGACTGCGGCCAGTATTTCGGGCTGTGGGCATCGGAGCCGATGAACACATTGTCGTGCTTCCAGGCCATGGCGATCATCTCGTCAGCCCAGGGAATGCCGATATGGATGCCGATCAGCTTCAACTCGGGAAAATCGCAGGCGATTCCGTCGAGCAGGATCGGGCGGGCGACACTGCGCAACGGCCGCTTGTCGTAATAGACGAGCGACTGGCCGACCTGCATCTGAATCGGAATGCCCAGTTCGCAGCACTTGGCGTAGAACGGGTAGTATTTTCGGTGATCGGGGGCCAGTTCGAACCAGTGCGGATAGGTATGCGCGCCGATAAAGCCCATCCCCCTTACCGCCTGCTCGAGACGACGAACCCCCTCCATGCCCTCGGTTGGATCAACGCCCGCGAGGCCGTAGAAACGCGCCGGATGTGCGGCGACGGCCTCGGCGATCCATTCATAGGGCATATGCCAAGCCCCCGGCGTACCCTCCTGCCCCAGCTTGCAGGCGATCAGAAAGGCCCGCTCGACGCCGGCCTCGTCCATCTGCCCGATCATCTCTTCATGGGTGAGGGAAGCGACATCGGCCTCGGCGCGTCCGATCTTGCCGGTGTGAAACGTTCGCGTCCACTCCGGCCGCGCCCTGACAATCTGCGGCGTCAGCGGATTGACCACGATATCGATGGCTCCGATTGACATTTCCCGTCGCCTCCAGCAACCTTCTGATATATTGTTATGTGATTAGAACTAATCTGACAAGGACGTCCGTGATGCAATTGGCGCCGGAGACCGTTGGGGAGGCTTGGCTGTGGCTGCTTGGAGCCCGGGGAGTCGACTTCCTGTTTGCCAATGCCGGCACCGACATGCCTTCGGTCGTGGAAGGGATCGCGCGCGCCGACCACTATGGAATCGCCATTCCGCGCCCGGTCATCTGCGGCCACGAGAATGCCGCCATCTCCATGGCGCATGGCCATACCATGGTATCGGGCCGTGCACAGGCGGTATTGGTGCACGTCAATGTCGGCACGGCCAACACGATCAGCGGCCTCATCAATGCCGAGCGCGACTATGTGCCCGTGCTTCTGGCGGCGGGCCGCACGCCCCACCTCGAAAGTGGCGCGCACGGCGCGCGTTCGCTCAACATTCACTGGGCGCAGGAGATGTTCGACCAGGCATCCATGCTGCGCGAGACCGTGCTTTGGGATTTCGAACTGAAAGACCCACGCCAGCTCACCCTTGCAACCGACCGGGCGCTTGCGATTGCCCATTCCGACCCAAGCGGGCCGGTCTATATGACCTTGCCGCGCGAAGTGCTGGCAATGAGGCCCGCCGAGGACTCGGTTGCCGAGGAAACGCTGATGTGCCCAGCCGGTTCGGCGGCGCCCGATCCCGATCAGGTCGTCACGGCTGCGCGATGCCTTTCCGACGCCCGCTTTCCGGTCATAATCACGGCACGCAGCGGCGCGGACAAGGCAACGCCGGCGCTCTTGTCCAGGCTCGCCGCACGGCTCGGCGCGCCGGTGGTCGAATACCGGCCGCGGCATCTGAACCTGTCAAGCGAGGACCCTTACCATGGCGGGTTCGAGGTCGCGCCCTGGCTGACCGAAGCCGACCTCGCGCTGGTGATCGAGTGCGATGTGCCCTGGCTGCCCGGCGCAGACAAACCATCCAATGCGCTCAAAGTCATCCAGGTCGGTGTCGACCCGCTGCAGGCGCGCTACCCGCTGCGCGGCTTCCGCTCTGATATAACCATCCGGTCCACGGCCCGGCTGTTCATCGAGGCGATGCTGGATGAGCTGGGCCCATCAAACGGCAACGCCGATGACATCAAGGCGCGGTGCGCAAGGATCAGGGACGACGGACACGCGGCCGTCGCCCAGGCGCCGCGGCAGATCACAATGGCCTGGGCGACGGCATGCCTCGACCGCGCGCGGGCGCCCGGTTCGATCCTCGTCAACGAATACCCGCTCGTCCGCCCGGTCATGCGGACGACCGAGCCCGGCGAATTCTACGGCAGTTCGCCCTCCGGTGGCCTCGGCTGGGGCCTGCCGGCCGCGCTCGGCGCGAAGCTCGCTGCACCCGAACGCGAGGTCATCGCCGCTCTGGGGGACGGCAGCCACATCTTCGCCAATCCGACCGCCTGCCACCAGATCGCCGCCGCCGAGGGCATCCCGATCCTGGTGGTGATCTTCAACAATGCCGGCTGGGGCGCCGTCGCCCGCGCCACACGCGCCATGTATCCCGACGGGCACGCCGTCCAGGCCAATCGGATGCCGTTGACATGGTTCGACCCCGCGCCCGATTTCGCCGCGATCGCGCGCGCATGCGGCTGCTGGGGCGACACCGTCGACGATCCCGAACAGCTGCCGGGCGCGCTCGACCGGGCCCTGGCCGAAGTCCGCGACAATGGACGCTGTGCGGTGCTTGATGTGCGCTGCGCGGCCTGATCCGCCTTTTCACAAGGAGCCAGCCCATGATTCATATCGACAACGCCCCGCACCCGGCACTGCCCGACGCGGTCCGCGAGGCGGCCGCCCGGCGGCGCGGCCGGCCGCATGTTTTCGAGACCATCGATCCGGCCGCAAGCGCGCTTGTCGTCATCGATCTCCAGCGCGCCTTCATGGATCCTGGCGCGCCGTCCGAGGCCGCGCCGGCCCGCGCCGTCGTTCCCAACGTCAATCGGCTGGCGGACGCCATGCGCAGGGCGGGCGGGCGCGTCGTCTGGGTCAGGGCGACCTTCGACCGGGCCGGCTGGCCGAACTTTTTCGACCATATGGTCAATCCGGAGCTTTCGCGCCGCATCCTCGACGCCCTCCAGGAGGGCGATCCGCTGCACGCCCTGCACCGCGGGCTTGACGTGCGCGATGGCGACATGATCGTCAACAAGTACCGGCTGTCGGCCTTCCTTCCGGGCGCCAGCAACCTGCCTATCCTGCTGCGCACGGCCGGGATCGACACGGTGCTCATTGCCGGATGCATGACCAATGTGTGCTGCGACAGCTCGGCCCGGGACGCGGTGATGACGGACTTCAAGACGGTCATGGTCGAGGATGCCAACGCGGCCCGCACCGACGAGGCCCATATCGCCGCCCTGACCACCTTCCTGCAAAGCTTCGGCGACGTGCGCCCGACCGACGAGGTAATCGCGATGCTTGCGGGGCAAGACACCTGACCGGCGTTTCAATGCACGAAACGGCCGATGATCGTGGCACGGTCAAGCGTCCATGAACCGCGCACGAAGGCGCCCTCGAACGGCCCCTTGTCGACCGGCGCCAGCGCGGCGAGATCGGAAAAGGCCGGGAAGCCGAACCGGATGGTCGCCGTCCCCTCAAGGAGTTCGGCAAGCGCGACGTCATGAAGTTCGGCGCGGATAACCTCATGCGTCGCCGTGGTCTCGAGCGACGGATCGGGAATGATCCGCACGCCAAGGCGCGGCGTCGCCATGAATTTCACTGTCGGCGTTTGGCCGAGTTCGGCCGGCGGCCGGCGGGCTTCGACATTGAAATTGATCGAGAACAGCGCCTGGCCCATGCGCTGCAACGTGCCGCGGATCTCGTTGCCGGCCCATTCGAGCGGCGTGTCATCGCACAGGAGCTTGGTCATGCCGTAGACCTCGCGGCCGACAAGCAGGGACGTGTCCGACGACGTGAACAGATGCGCCGCGATGAGGCCTTCGGTATCGCCGTGACGAACCCTCAGCGAGATACCGCCCTCATGAAACCGGCCGCAATGGGGAAGCTGGGTCATCTGGCCGATGAACGCCATTGCCGTATCGCCGATGAATTCCAGTTCCGGCGGCAGCGCGGCCTGCGCCGCGTCCGGGTCGACCCGGTAGGTCACCCGGATCATCTGCGCCTCGGTCATGTAATAGGGCGGCTTGCCGTAGATCGCCGAACCGTAAGGGGCGCTGTAGTCCCTGTCCTGTGTCATCTTTCATCCTCCATTCTGCGGTATCGTGACTGATCTCCGGCGCCGGGAGCATGATCGGCCCGAACCGGATCGGATCGAAGCCAAGGCTTGGCGCGGATGCAAACAAGGTCGGTCGAGAAGAAACACGGATCACCGCTGGCCGTCGTCCACCTTCGGCCAGGCCCAGCCTGCCTGTGTTCGGCGCGCCGCGCGGCGGGCGGCGATCGCCTCGCCATGGCTGGCCGTCAGGTCGATGTCGTCCCAGCCCCTGATCAGCTTGGTCCGCCAGACCGGGTCGAGCGCGAAGGCAAGCCGCGCCTGTTCGATCATAATCTCGCTCGTCTCAAGATCGATGGTCGCACCCTGCGCCGTGTTGCCCAGTTGCGCGATCAGTGCATCGACCTCCGCCTCGTCGACCCGTGCCGGCAGCAGGCCGTTGTTGACCGCATTGGCCGCGAAAATATCGCCGAAGCTTGGCGCGATGACCGCCCTGATCCCGAAATCGGCCAGCGCATAGACCGCCGCCTCGCGCGAGGAACCACCGCCGAAGTTGCGCCGTGTGACCAGGATTGTCGCGCCAGGATGGCGGTTGAGCGGCATGGCGGCGACCGCCGCGCCATCGGCGTCAAACCTCATGTCGTGCAGCAGAAACCGGCCATAGCCCTCCGATCGCGGCGTTGTCATAAATCGCGCCGGTATCAACTGATCGGTGTCGATGCTTTCTGCCGGCAATGCCACCGCTTTGCCTTCAAATCGCGTCCATCCAGCCATGGCTATAGCCGCCCGTCCAGCAAAGGACGCACGTCAGTCAGCGTGCCGGTGACCGCAGCCGCGGCGACCATGGCCGGCGACATCAGATGTGCACGCGCGCCGCGCCCCTGCCGACCCTTGAAATTGCGGTTGGTGCTGGAAGCGCAGCGCTTGCCGGGCGTGACCATGTCACCGTTCATGGCAACCCACATGGAGCAGCCCGACGCCGCCCAGTCGAGTCCGGCTTCCGTGAAGATAGTGTCGAGCCCCTCCTCTTCGGCCTGCCGTTTGACCAGCATGGAGCCGGGCGAGGCGAGGCCGGGAACCCGCGCCCTGCGGCCATTGAGGATCGCGGCCGCCACGCGCAGATCCTCAAGCCGCGCATTGGTGCACGAACCGATAAAGACCTGATCGACCGGCGTGCCGGCAATCGGCTGTCCGGGTCTCAGGCCCATATAGTCGAGGGCGTCGGTGATCTGCTTGCGCTCCTCGCGGGGCGCGATCGCGGGATCGGGCACGTGGCCGTCGATCGGCAAAGCATCCTCCGGGCTCGTTCCCCAGGTGACGATTGGAGCGATCTCGCTGGCATCCAGCGTTTCCTCGCGGTCGAACACAGCGTCCGGATCGGCCTTGAGCGCCGACCAGGATTTCATTGCCGCATCCCATCCGGCACCTGCCCGGGCATAGGGCCGGCCCTTGAGATAGGCAAACGTCGTCTCGTCCGGCGCGATCATGCCGAGCCTTGCACCGCCTTCGATCGACAGGTTGCACAGTGTCATCCGCCCGGCCATGGAGAGCGCTTCAACCACCGGCCCGGCATATTCGATGGCGTAGCCACGGGCGCCGTCCGAACCGAGGCGCGCTATCCAGGCCAACGCCAGGTCTTTGGGTCCGACCGCAGGGCCAAGCCGGCCGGTAACGGTGATGCGCATCGTTTTCGGGCGCTTCTGCCAGATCGTCTGGCTGGCCAGAACATGAGCAACCTCGGTTGCCCCGATACCGAAGGCCAAGGCACCGAATGCGCCATGCGTCGAGGTATGGCTGTCGCCGCAATTGATGAGCAGACCCGGAAGCGTCAGCCCCTGCTCCGGGCCGATGACATGGACGATGCCCTGGCGCGGATCGTCGAGCCCGAAACAGGTGATGGAATGCTTGCGCGCGTTGTCGGCAAGCGTTGCGATCATCCGCGCGATAACCGGGTCAAGGGGAACGCCGTTGCGGCGGGTCGGCGCGTAGTGGTCGACCACGGCAAAGGCCAGTTCCGGCTCGGCGACCGAAAGCCGGTGCGCGGCAATCTTGGCAAAGGCATGATGGCTGCCCTCGTGCACCAGATGCCGGTCCACCCACAAAAGCGATGCACCATCATCGCGGCGCACGATCTCATGCGCCTGCCAGAGCTTGTCTAACAGGGTGCGCGGCCGGTCCGTCACTCAGCGGCCTCCGCCAGTTCGGAAGCTGCACCGATCACGGGCCGCCAGTGGCGCGCCTCCCCGCGACCGACCCGGTTGAGGTCCATGTGCAGGCGAAAGACGTCCGGCCGGTAGAGTGCATCGAGATATTCCACGCCGGCACCGGTCGCATCGCGCACAATGCGACGAATCGACAAAAGCGCCGAACCAACCGCGATGCCAAGCACCTGCGCAATCTGCGGCGAGGCAAGGGCCGCCGAGACAGATTGGTGCGCGGCTTCGACCTTGACCCCGCTGCGCTCGAGCAGGCGGAACAGCGGTGTCGTCGCAAGATCGGATTCGGAATAGTTGCACGCAATC
>NZ_CFHWAF010000060.1:24826-25979 GCF_984452065.1 Hoeflea sp.
GCCTCGGGCACATAGGTCGTCAGATGTGAGAACGGCTCGCCGCGGACCATGCGCACGCGCACCGCCTTTTGCGCATGAAGTCCGTTCGGATAGCCCATCGCCCGAGCCACGATGTCAGGCGCGCTCAGATAGGAAAACGACAACAGGCGCACCGTGGTTGCTTCGCCCATCTCGACCAGTTGCGGGATGAGCGAACCGATATCGGCGCGGATCGGTTCGGTAAGGCCTGCGCGGGCGGTCACCTGCGCACCCGCGCCCACGCGCTTTTCGATCAGCCCTTCGCCGACCAGCGCATCGAGCGCGCGCCGGACGGTGACGCGCGAGACGCCGAAACGATCCGCCAGGCGCTGCTCGGCGGGCAGCAGCGCGCCGGGCGCATGTGCGCCTCCGAAGATCTCATCGCGCAGCAGCAGAAAGACGCGCCGCGCCTTGCCGCCTTCCGGCAAAGCCCTTTTTGCCTGATCTGGCACCTCTTTGCCTCCCAGATTGGTTCGGCTCCAGAGTATGGACGGTTTCTCAAAAAGCAAGCAGCAAATCACACGGAAAGCCAAAAGTTGCCTTTCCAGCATCCAATATCTGTATTATAAAACATACAGATTGAACAGATTAAAGGGAGTCATGCCATCTTGAAAACCCATCTGATCAGTGGCTGTTCGACCGAAACGCGGGCACGGCTTTCGCGCGCTCTGACCGATGCGGCGCGCTTCGCCATCGGCGCTTCGGCCAAAGTGAGGGCACACGCATGACGGCACCCGACATAGACCCGATAACGCTCGCCGTCCTTGCCGGCCGCATGGAGCAGATCGCCGATGAGATGGACGCGACGCTGTTTCGCGCCGCCTTCAATCCGATCATCGCCGAAGCGCATGACGCCAGCCACGGCCTGTATCATGCCGAAACCGGCGATACACTCGTTCAGGGCAAGTCCGGCCTGCCGATCTTCGTCGGCGTTATGGCGTTTGCCGTCAAGGCGGTGATCGACAAGGGTTCTGTCGCAAAGTTTCCTGTGCCGGTTTCCTATCGGGGTCTGGAGGAAATCATGCAGGAGCGCGGTGTTGACGTTGACCACGCCAGGCTCAACCGTTGGGTCGTTCGCTACAGCCCGGCGATCGCAGCAAAAGCCAAAGCCAGAAAGCGGCCGGCTTGTTCGTCC
>NZ_CFHWAF010000060.1:25989-26293 GCF_984452065.1 Hoeflea sp.
CGGAGTATCGGGCCGTCAAGGAAGCACTGGAGGCGGCCGGCTTGTTCGTCCTGGCGGATGGACGAGACCTATCTCAAGGTCCGGAACAAATGGGTCTATCTCTATAGGGCCGTCGACAAACGCGGCGACACCGTTGATTTCCTGCTGTTCGAGACGCGGGACGAAGAGGCGGCAACGGCTTTTTTCAAGAAGTCCATTGGGAACAACGAGCTGCCGGAGAAGGTCGTGATGGACAAGAGCGGTGCCAACCCAGGGCGACGAATCCAGGTTAACGCAGTTTTAATTTAGGATTTGTTCGAGATAG
>NZ_CFHWAF010000061.1:0-26261 GCF_984452065.1 Hoeflea sp.
TCCTGAGATACGGCAGGGCCATGGGTGTCTTCCAGGACCCCAACGTATTCGGCCCGTTTCTGGTGCTGCCGGCCTGCTTCATGATGCAGCAGATACTGATCGGACGCCTTGCCGCATCGCCGCCCCGGATCCTGGCCCTCGCCATCCTGACGCTGGCGATTTTCCTGTCGTTCTCACGCGCCGCCTGGGGCCTTTATGCGTTCTGCATGCTGGGCATCGTTTTCATCATGCTGCTGAAGGAAAACTCCACGGCCTTTCGTTTGCGGGTGCTGCTGCTTGGATGCGTCGGCTTTTTTGTGCTCGCGCTCACCCTTCTGATCGCCCTGCAGTTCGAGCAGGTCGCAGACCTCTTTGTGGTACGGGCGCAGCTCGTTCAGAGCTATGACGCCGGTGAATTCGGCCGCTTCAACCGTTACTGGCTGGGACTTGAGGTGGCGCTCACCAAGCCGCTCGGCATCGGTCCGCTCATCTTCGGCACCATGTTTCGCGAAGACACCCATAATATCTGGCTCAAGGCGCTTCTCGACTATGGCTGGCTCGGCTTCGCATCCTATCTGACGCTCATTGTCTGGACGCTCGCCGTCGGCTTCAAATGCCTGCTCAGGAATCGGCCGTGGCAGCCCTTTTTTGTATGCGCCTATGTCGTTTTCCTCGGCCATGTCCTGATCGGAACATTCATCGACACGGACCACTGGCGGCATTTTTATGTTCTGCTCGGCATCATCTGGGGCTGCATCGGCCTGGAACAGCGCACCATGCGTGAGCGGCTTCGCCAGATGGCAGATGCCTCACCATCTCCGGATCAACAGTGTTTCCCGGCCTGTAACAACAGCACCGGATTCGTGATGACCGCCGGTCGCTGACCCGCCGGACTCCCCACCCTTTCAAGGGCGGGGAAAGGATATCTATTCGGCCGCCGGTTGGACCGTGGTCTCCATGCCGGCCTTTTCGCGCCGGCCGTCATTGTAGATCGCTTTCACCAGCGAGATACATTGCAGGACCATGACGAGCGAAAACGGCAATGCACCGATCACCATGGCCGTCTGGATCGCCTTGAGCCCGCCGACCAGCAGGAGCGCCATCACCACCGCTCCAAGAGCAACGCCCCAGAAGATGATGTGCGGACGGGCCTTCGGACCTTCGTCACCGGCGGCATTGATCGTGTTGACGATCAGCACGGCTGAGTCGGCCGTGGTGACGAGATAGGTCATCAGGAGAACGACGATCATCAGCGACATCGCCCAGCCCAGCGCGGGTATGAGCATGTAATTGACCATTGCGAAGATCTTGTCGCCATCCGGGGCGTTGGCGATCAGGCCGCTGGCGCCGCCGTTCAGTTCCAGGTCGATCGCCGTACCGCCGGCCCATGTGAACCAGATGAAGCACATCAGCGAAGGCACGATCATCGCGCCAAGCACGAACTCCCTGATGGTGCGCCCTTTGGAGATACGCGCCAGGAAGAGGCCGACAAACGGCGCGAACGCAATCCACCAGGCCCAGTAGAAGACCGACCAGCCGCCCTGCCAGGCTTCAAGCCTGGAGATGACGCTGTCAGGATTCTCGTCACCCGACCACACCCGGAACATCATGTCGGGCATGGCGATCAGGTAATCCCACAGGCCGAGGAACAGCGCCCTCATTCCAAAGAAGGTCGACCCGAACAGAAGGAAGAATCCAAGCAGGGCGATGCTCAGAACCATGTTGATGTTGGAAAGCCATTTGATGCCCCTGCCGACACCCGACAGGGCCGAAAGCGTCGAGGCGCCCATGATCACGAGAATCGCAACGATGACGCCTGCCGTGTTGGCATTGCCGGCATCATTGGTCAGCCCGGTGATGCCGACACGGGTGAGGCCGGCGACAAACTGTTCAACCCCGAAGCCCAATGTCTGCGCGACACCGAGGATGGTGGCGACCACGGCAACGATATCGACGATATGACCGAGGGAGCCGGACAGCCTTTCGCCGAACAGCGGCGTCAGCGACGACCGCATCGTCAGCGGCAATCCTCTTCGGTAGGCGAAGAAGCCCAGCGCCAGACCGGCAATCGCATAACAGGCCCAGGCACCAAACCCCCAATGGAGGAACGACCATTTATATGCCATGCGGATATTGTCCGCGGTGGCGCCATTGGTGATCCCCTGGATCACCTCCGGATTGTTGTTCCAGTGGTAGACCGGCTCCGCCACGGCCCAGGTCAGCATGCCGACCCCGATACCGGCGCCGAACATCATTGAAAACCAGGAGAAATTCGAGAATTCCGGCTCATCCTCCGGCCTGCCGAGCTTCAATCGACCTGCCGTTGGCCAGACGGAAAGCGCCACGCAGCACAACACGAAAAACGCGACCGTCCAGATGTACCAGGATGCGAAAGACGCCAGGATAAAGGCGTTGATCCGGTTGAGAACAGCGCCGGCCTGATCGGGAAAAGCAATCGCCCAGACAACCAGCCCACCAATGACAAGCTTGGAGGAAATGGTAACGATGTGACTGAATCCTCTATAGAAACCGCTGTCAGCGGTGCCTATGGGCAATTCTGTTAGCGCAGGTTTTATGGACATGTGCTTCCCCGTCTCTCTTTTTACGCCATCGCGCCAGCGGCTTCCTTTAAACGTCCGCAGAATTGTCGATGGTATCATGTTTGCTGCAAATATGCATGCATGCGCAGGGGGAACTGATTATGAGTGGCATAACGCATACAGCGGCCCGCGCCGGGTCTATGACCGGATTTCAGAACGGGTCAGCGAAAAATCCCCGTCACCGGTCACGGATAGTGCGTGCTAATAATCGCGCTCGAAGAACAGACCGCCCTTTGAGTTGCCGTCCATATCCGCCTCGCCCCGCGCCTTCAGACTGTCGGTGATGTCCAGATCGATGGTCACGCGGCCCGAACCGCCGGACAGCCCTTTTTCCACATTGATATAGGTGCGGTCGTTCAGGTAGCGCCCGACCCCGATGGACGTGCCGCCATCGGCATCGTCCGTATTGATATCGAGATCGGCGAGCCCGCCGAAGCTGCGCAGCCGGTCGAGAATTCCGCCCCGGTTGTTCGCCCCGCCAAGCGAGGCCACCACATTGGCAAGCTGCGCAATCTGAACGGCTGAAAGGTTGGAAAGGTTCTTGCCGAAGAACAGGTTCGCCAGAATTTCGTCCTCGGGAAGCGATGGCGAGGACTCGAAGGAAATGTCCGGCTGTGAAGCCGTGCCGGTGACCACAATCGAATAGGACGTGCCGCCTCTGGTCGTCGTCGTCGTGAAATTCAGGATCGGGTCCAGAGCACCGGCAAAGGTGATCGATCCGTTGCTGAAATCGAACCGCTTCGTCAGGATGTCGATCCGGCCCCTGATCATCGAGAACGTGCCCCGCACGCGCGGAGCGCGGCTCGTGCCGGAAATGTCGACGGACCCGCCGAACTCCGCGTCGATGCCCCGCCCGCGCAGGAAGATACGCGCCGGCGAACTGACCGAGATATCAAGCACAAGCCCTCCGGCGGACGCATTTTCGCCCGTTCGCACATCGCGCGGCTCCAGTTCGCGCGCCTGTCTCAGAACGCTCTGCGAAGCGCCGATATGCCTGACATCGATAAACGGTATGGAGGCCGGCAGCCGGTCCGGAATGCTGATATCGGTGCGCTCCAGCGAAATCGATCCGCCAATTCCGCCGGACCGCAACAACGCGCCTTCAATCGTCAGATCGGCATCGAACTGCGCAGTCACGATCTCGCTGTTCGTATAGGTGCCGTTGCTGACCTTGATCGAAATGTCGGCCGGAAGACCGCTTGCCGGGTTTGTGCCGACCGATCCGGCCATCGAAACCGTTCCCTTGGATCCGAGCCTGCCGGTCAGTTCGACGATGCGTGCGGTCTGCCCGTCAAACGAAACGGTCGCGTTGATGTTGCGGACGGTGAGCGAGGTGTTGGATTCGACAAAGTCCGCGTCCGTCGTCGTGACGGTTCCGTTGATGACCGGGCTGGCGGCGGTCCCGGTGACGGTCATGGCGACCTTCGCCGTGCCCTCCAGCTGCACGCCGGAATCGGCCGCCGGCAGTGTCGCAAGCTCCAGCGGCGCAGTGCCGTCCACCTTCAGATTGATCGGACGCTGCCCCTGAATGCCGACGGTTCCGTCAACATTGAACTGCACGCCGCTTCCAAGCACCTGGGTTTTGGTTGTGAGCGTATTCGAGGCGAGATTGCCCGAGGACTGGACCGACAGTGTCGGCATGCGCGCGCCGCGGCTCGCCTCCACGGAAAATCCGGCGATGGCGAGATTGTAATCGACGGTCGGGTCTGCCGCAGTGCCGGCCACCGTCGCGTTTCCGGACAAGGTCCCGCTTTGACCGAGGCCCGTCGGCGCAATGGTTTCAAACAGGGCGGTCGGAAACTGACTGACGGTGATGTCGAAGGCGAGCTGCTCCTGCATCTTGCCGCTGACAACGACGGTGCCGCCGCCGATCTTGAGTGTCGCTGTCTCCACATGCGCGGCGTCTTCGGAAAATGTCAGCGAAACCGGATTGGACAGGCGCACGGGCACCGAGCGGAATGTCGCGTTCGCCTTTGACAGCGCGATTGTCGTCGCTCCGTTGACGGAGGACACGTCACCTTCGACCGTCAGCGGCGCATCGTACACCGTGGCGGAAACAGCGAACGGGATCAGGTCGCCGCCGCCCCTGGCGGTTGCCTTCACGTCATAGGCTGTCGTCCCCGATATCCGAAGGCTTGCCGCGGTCGCCGAAACCTCGACGGATCGCGGCAAGGAAAGGTCCTCAAGCGAGGCCTGGACAGACAGGTTCGATGCGGCAACCGCACCGGTCGAGAACTGTCCGGCCTCGAAATCGGCCGTCATCGACTGTTTGCCGTTGAGTCCGGCAAATGTCACCGTGCCGGACATCGCGCCGGACAGACCTTCCTGCAGCAACAGGGGCCCGAGTTCGGCAAGCGAGGTGACGTTGACGTCCAGCGCCCCGGTCAGGAGACCCGCCGTATCCGTATTGAGCGTGCCGACGGCCCTGGCGCCCGGCACGGTCAGGTCGAGTGTCTCGACCAATGGCGCTCCGTTCGCATCTGTCTTGACGCCCGCGGCAATGCTGACCGGCTGTCCCTCATAGCGCCCGTCCACCTTGAGGCTTGCCGTCGGCTGAGAGCCGGACGCGACGCCGCTGGCGATGATCGAAAGTCCCTCCAGCGGTTTCCCGAGCACCGAGATGTCGACCCCCTGCGCCTTGAGATCAAAGTCGGGCGCATCCTGTGAGCCGGAAATGTCGAGATCGAAATTGAAGCCGCCCTCCAGCCCTTCCCTCAGTCCCGAAAGGTCCATCAGCGACGCCTGCACGCCGAATTCGACCGAACCATTGTCAAGCTTACCGTCTCCATTGGCTTCCAGGTTCTTGCTGAGCAGGCTCAGATTGGTCACGGTGAGCGCCCGATCGTCCGATTGCGCGACCTGTGCTGAAACCGCCACGTCCGCCTGGCCGAAGAGTGCGACAAGCCGGTCATTTGCCGGCAGGCGCATCTGCGCCTTCGTCTTCAGATCAAATGATCCCTCCGTGATATCGGCATTCCCGCTTGCACTGGCGTCAATGCCGGAGGCTTTCAGGTCGAGCCGCGAAATGGCTATACGCATGCCCTCGAACGCCGCATCCGCCGAGGCGTCAACCGCTCCGGAAAGGAGGGTGTCGACCATGTCCTGACCGGTCGTGAGCGCCTTGGCGGCCAGATCCAGACGCGCCTCGCCGCTGCCATCAAGGAAATTGACATTCGATGAGCGTCCGGAAATTGTCGCATCGTCGACGGAAAGGTCGCCCGCGCTCACTGACCGCAGGGAGCCGTCAAGAACCCACTCGGCCTGCTCAAGACTTCCTTTGAGACTCGATCGCACCGCCACCTGTCCGATATCGACGGTGCGGTCGCCGCCAAGCGAAAAGGCCACCAGCGCATCCTCTTCGCCAAAGGTGACGTCGGCGCGAAGATCCACCGTATCGGCATCGGCCAGCACCTGGCCGGATGCCTTAACCGACAAAAGCGCCGACTTTGCCGACAGCCTGTCGATACGAATCGTGTTGGCGCTGTCGCGTTCGACATCGAGAGCGATGCTGGTATCGCCGGCGAAAAGCGGAGCGACCTGCTGCGGCATCAGCCGTGCGAGATATCCCTTGAGCGTCCCCTCGATGGCCTGCCGCTCCGCGCTGACGGAGAGGGAAACGTTGCCTTCCACGGTTTTCTCCCCGTCGAGACTGACCGCAAGCGTGCCGTTCCATCCGTCCAGCGGGCCGCTGCCCGCAACATCGACATCCACCGCGGGCAGGCCATGGATATCAAGTGCCCGGGCAAGCAGCCCGTCCGACGGTTCGCTGGCGGTGAGCTTCAGGTCCAGCTCGTTTGCTTCCGGCGACACCTTCCACTGCGCCGAGACGTCACCCGCTGTGCCGTCGATGCGTAAAAGGTCGAGCATCCCGGTCAGATCCACCGGGGCGTCCCTCAGCAGCACATTGCCGGTCAGTTGCAGCGTGGCTTTTTCGCCGAGGACCGGCTCGGCAAGGTTGATGGCGCGCACGAAAACATTGTCGACGATAATGCTGAGCGCCGGCAGCCCGGGCGGTCCGGAACTGGACAAATCGTCTTGTCTTACGGCAACCGGCCGCCGCTCGACCGAAAGCTCCGTGACGCCCAGCCGACCGACGTCAACCGTCCCCGTCATCAGTTGGCCAATCGAGACATCGGCCTGAATATCGTCGGCAATCAGCCAAATTCCGGACGTATCGGCGACCGTCAGCCTCCCGATATTGGGGGTTCCGCTCATCAACCCTGAAAGGTCGGAAACGACGACCGTTCGTCCCTGCCCGCTGGCAAGCGAACCGATGATCGAGGCCGTCATGGAAAGCCCCGGGCCCGTGCCGATAAGCGCCAGAGCGCACAGGATCAGCACGACAATGGCGCCGGCGAGGACAGATAGGATGCGGATGACGCTCTTCATCGTAGCTGTTCACTCATGGATTCGCCATCTCATTATAGCGCATTGACAGGGCAGACCTAAAACGCCTGGCCGAGCCCGAGATAAAAGCCGAAATCCGGATCGCCGCTGATTTTGTTCAGCGGCACGCCGAAATCCAGGCGCAAGGGGCCGACCGGTGTCAGGTAACGAACGCCGGCACCGGCACCTGTAAACCAGTCTCCGCCCTGTCCCGGCGTTGACGACGTAAACGCCCCGCCGCTGTCGACAAACGCGGCAAGGCCGATATTGCCGGTCACCCGCAGGCGCGCCTCGACGGATGTCTCGATCAGCGACAAACCGCCCGTCGGCTGGCCGCCGGAACGCGGACCGGCGGACTGAAACTCGTAACCGCGTATGGATCCGCCGCCGCCCGAATAGAAGCGCCGGTCAGCCGGCACCTCCGTGAGGCGCGCGCCCAGAATGGACCCGACCAGCACCCTGCCCGCAAGAACCAGCGTTCCGGAGTCGTTGAGCGCGCGATAGGCGTTGAGCCCGCCCCGCGTCTTGAAGAAACTGTCGCTGTTGTGGATATCAAAGGTCGGCTCAGCCGACAGAAGAGCCCTGTAGCCGGTGGTGGGGTTGAGCCTGTCGTCGCGGGTATCGCGTATCAATTCCAGGGGCGCCGACACCAGCACGCTTGCGGTGGGACCGGTTGTATCACTGAACCGCGCATATTCGACCTCCAGATAGGCCGTCCCCGTCAACCGGTCGCTGAATGCCCGCTCCAGCCCGGCGCTGCCGCTGAAGGAGTGTTTCTTGAACGCGTCCGTGTCCTGATACTGGGCTTCAAGCCTGGACTTGAAAGACGTCGTCGGTCCCCAGACACCCGGCTTGGTGAACGTAGCGGCAACATGATAGTCAAGCGAGGTTGAGAAATTCGACCTGCCGATACCGGAAACCGCGCCTTCAATGCGCAATTGCTCGGCGCGCCCGAAAGGATTGCGGTGGGTCCAGAAGGCTTCCGTTCCCAGACCGTCCTGTGTTGCCGCCGTCACGCCGACACCCACGGTCCGCGGTTTTCGCTCGCTGACCTCGATCGAGATGGACACGGAATCGTCCGGTCCGGGCTCTTCGGCTTCGATGATGACGACACTGTCGAAGACGCCGAGGCCACGCAGCCGCTTGCTTGCATCGGCAAGCCGTTTCGGATCATAGACAGCGCCTGCCGGTATGTCGGCCTGCTCGATGATGAAGTCTGAATCCACGTTTTCAGCACCCGAAACCGTGACCGGGCCGAAGACCGCAAGCGGCCCGGGCCGCAGCCGCAAATCCACTTTCAATGTCCGGTCGCGGTGATCGGCGATCATGTCCCGGCCGGCAATCCTGGCGAAGGCATAGCCGTCGTCCCGCCAGACCGTCACCAGCCGGCTCTCGGCATTGACGACCGCATCCGATTTTGCCGGCTCGCCGGCAACGACCCCGAATTCGGCAAGGTCAATCGCCTCGCCGGTCGTCGTTTGCGCATCGGCCCGGGCAAAGGTAAAGACCGGTCCGCTGTCGACATCGATGGCAACGGCCGCGGGCGCGCCACGGTTGAGCACCGTGTCGATGGGAACGTTCTCGAAGGGTGTGCCGTCGATCAGAATATCGACGGTACCGCCATAAAGGGCTTGCGAATAGAGCGCCGCGACAAGGCGCCTTTTGTCGTTCTTCGCGCGTGTCAGAAGGCCGACCGTCCCCGACGGAGGCGTTTCCTCCTTTGTGACCAGAAGCGAAATGGAGTTGAGCAGCTCTCCCAGTTCAGCATCATTGTCAACACTCAGATGCACCTCGTAGGGCACGGCATCGGGCACCTCCTCGGCGGCTTCCTGAGTTTCCTCGCTGCCCCAGAGCCTGATCCCGAATATCTTGAACGCTTCTGCCGGACCCGGCGACAGCGTGACCATCAGCAACGCCGCAGCGAGGCTGAACGCCGTTACCCTTATTGCGGTCAAGGAGCGCCGATCGCCGTTCATGGACCCTTCCGCAGGCAGAGTTGACGCAGCGCTTGGTAAACCACGGCTTCAATGCAATGAAGCCCCAATGAACGAGCCACGGCCGGCCTGCGATACCCTTCCTCACTCAAGACGGCATTTACCGGACACGGTTGCGGCAATGCACGATTTCAGACCCGGAGGAGGCATCACAGCCAGTTTCCGGAACGCTGCACCAATCCGAACCGGGCAATGTCGTACCCGTCAAAACCCTGTTGCCAATGATAGGCCCCAATCCTGACCAAATCCTAACCGGATTCGATAAGCAATTGTTAACGCATCTCTTCACGGAATTCGAGCATCCGTTACAATCCAGTAACGATCACAGTGTCGCCTTGATTTCCTCCTTCCAGTTGTCCCATTGGGTGTGATCGCCCTTGAGCCCAAGAATGCCTTCCTTGATCTTGACCATGCCAAATCCCCAGGCCTGCTCGACGGAGACATGCGGCGGCATGACCAGTTCGCCTGCGGTGACGATCGCGTCGATCAGAAACGGTTTGTCCGATTCGATCGCGGCCTGGATCGCCGGCAGGATATCCTTGGCTTTCTCGACGCGCACGCCGTCGCCGCCGCATGATTTTGCATAGGCGGCAAAGTCCGGATTGACGAGATGTGTGGCTTCGGCGTTGTAGGCATAACCGCCGACCTCCATCTCCATCTTCACGAACCCCAATTCGCTGTTGTTGAAGACGATGACCTTGAGCGGCCATCCGTAGCGCGCGGCGGTCACGAAATCCTGCATCGCCATGCCGAACCCGCCGTCGCCGCACAGGGCCCAGACCTGTCGTTTCGGGTCGGTCGCGATGGCGCCGAGACCGGACGGCAGACCGGAGCCGAGAGAACCGTGGTTGAAAGAGCCCACCAGGCGGCGCCCGTTCTTCAGCCGCATCTGCCGGGCAATCCAGACCGTGCTGAGACCGACATCGGCTGCGATGACGGCATCGCTGGATGCATGGTCGGAAATCGCCTTTGCAAAGAGCTGCGGATGCAAAGGCTCGCCGTCATTGTCCAGCGCCCCCTGCTTGTCCATGCTTTCAAGCCATTTGCCGGCGCGTTTGAGCTGCGTCTTGAGAAAGCTGTCGTCGCTCTTGCCGTCCACCAGCGGCACAAGCTGTTCGAGCGTTTCCTTCACCGTGCCGACCAGGCCGGCCGTCACGGCGGCCCGGCGACCGACATTCTCGACCCGGCAATCGACCTGAATGATCTGCGGACCGTCGGGAAGGAACCACTCATAGGGAAAGTCCGTTCCCAGCATGACAAGCACATCGCAATCCCTGACGGCATGGTAGCCGCCAGGATTTCCGATCAGCCCGGTCATTCCGACGACCGGTCCGTCGTCGTAATCGAATATGTCCTTGCCTTTGAGCGTGTGCACCACCGGGGCCTGGACGCGCTTTGCCAGATCGATGATCATCTCCTTGGCCTCGCGGCAGCCCGCCCCGCAGAAGAACGCCACTTTCTTGCCCTTGTTGATGACATCCGCCGCCCTCTCGATCTCGGATGACGGCGGAACAACGGCCGATGCTTCTGTGACCATGTGATAATGCCGGCGCAGATTGGGCACCGGCTCCTCCGTCACGTCGATGGGCAGTTCGATGCGCACCACGTCTCGCGCCACAAGCGCACGCTGGATCGCTATCTGCGCCAGGCGCGGCATCTGTTCGGGCGCGTTGATCACCGCCTGAAAGGCACAGACATCGTCGAACATCTTTTCCAGGTTGACTTCCTGATGGTATTCGGTGCTGCGCTCCTTGTGGCCGATCTGGCCGGTCAGCGCGACAACGCCCACCCGTTCGCGTTTGGCGTTGTAAAGCCCGTTGATCAGGTGCAGCGCGCCGGGCCCGACGGTTCCGGCGCACACGCCGATCGCGCCGGTGAGCGCCGCCTGGCTGTAGGCGGCGTAGGCCGCGTTTTCCTCGTGGCGTACCGTGATCCAGTCAAAGCGTTCGTCACCCCGAATTGCCTCAAGCAGCGGATTGAGCGCATCGCCGGTGACGCCGAATATCTGACGCGCGCCCGCGGCATGCAGACTGTCCAACAGAACCTCACAAACATTTTTCTTCGATGCCATGCCCATCTCCTGTCTGATCCTGTCGCAACCCGCCCGTTCCCGCCGCCGACGGCGATGCGCAATCCGCGTGAAAGCCCATCTTCGCCAATATCTTCATCGCGGATCAAGGCTTTTCAACCGGGCGAGCGGTTTGTCCGGAACGCAATGCTTGACGCGGGCATGCGGGCGGGGCAATCGTTGCCTGCGCCGCTTCAGCTTCAGCGAGGATCCATATGACCGAGACCCCTGCCTATGACGACGAGAATGTTTTCGCCAAGATACTGGCCGGCTCGATGCCGTGTCACAAGATCTACGAGGACGACAACACCTTTGCCTTTATGGACATCATGCCCCGCGGCAAGGGTCACTGCCTGGTGATACCCAAGGCGCGCGCGCGCAATATCCTTGACGTCGAAGCCGGCGATCTCGCCCATGTGATGATCAGCGTCCAGACGCTGTCGCGCGCGGTCATGAAAGCGTTCGATGCGGATGGCGTGACCATCCAGCAATTCAACGAGCCGGCAGGCGGTCAGGTCGTGTTCCACCTTCATGTCCATGTCATCCCGCGTTTTGACGGGGTGAAACTCGGGGCCCCGGCCACCACCATGGAAGACCCGGACGTTCTGAAGGCAAACGCGGACGCGATACGGTCCGTCTTGAACAACTGAGGAACCTTCGGCAAAAGGAGGCAAACGAAAGGCGGACGCCGGGGGCCCGCCTTACGAACGACAACGAAGAAACCGGGATATCAGCTTGCAATATAAGCCTTTATCTCTTCGGCCTCCCGTTCCACCTGCTCGATTTTCATGCGCACAACGTCACCGATGGACACGATGCCGCCAATCTTTCCGTCAACCTCCACGGGAAGGTGCCGAAAGCGTCCCCGCGTCATCATTTCCATGAGATGATTGACCGAATTATCCTCGCTGCAAACCTTCACATTCGACGTCATAACGGTTGAAACGGCATCGTCCAGCACCCCCGGTCCTTTTTCCGCAATGCTGCGCACAATATCCCGCTCCGATACAATTCCGCAGATCTTCTCCGCATTGTCTACCACCACGATTGCGCCGATCTTGTGCGTCGACAGCTGCCTGCCGGCTTCCGCGACGGTAATGTCCGGCCTTACGGTAAAGACATCCCGCCCCTTCTGCTCCAAAATAGCCTTGACTGTCATCGTGACCTCCTTCTCGCGCCCTACACCGCCAAGCGCGCCTCCACGACGAGTTGTGACCGCGCGCTTTGCATACCAAGGGGATATGGTGCGCGCACTGAATGTGAATTGCAAGCCGTATGCCAGCGACCGTCAAAGACCGGAATTCGGTGCGGTCAGCTGCGCTGCTCGACATCGAACAGCGGAAAAAGCAGGAAACCGAAGACAAAACCGCCGATATGCGCTTCCCACGCAATTTGCGCGCCTTCGCCCGCCCCTGCGGCAAATCCGAACGCGGCGAGCGCGTTGATCGCAAACCAGACCGCGACATAGATCAGGACTGTCCTGTTGCTCATCGCCTGCAAAAGGCTCAGGCGCGGCAGCAGATGCGCTTCGGTCCGGTTAAACCGTCCGTTCATGGGAAATGCGAAGCGGGCGGCGGCGCCCATCAACCCGGAAACAACGCCGGAGGCGCCGATCATGGGCACGTTGCTGCCCTGATTGGCCAGCCAGTAAAGTCCGGCGGCCGCAATCGCGGAAAACAGCCAGAAAACAAGGAATCGGACCGTTCCGATCCGCCGCGCGACAACGGCCCCGAACGCCATCAGCCATATGGAGTTGACGATGATGTGGGCAAATCCGCCATGCAGCAGCGAATAGGTCAAAGGCGTCCAAAGCCATGCCAGGCTTTGGTCGGCGAAGCCTATCGAATAGCGGATCGGGATGAAGCCGCCCTCTACCACGACCTGAACGTTCCGGAAGCCGGTCAGCAGAAAATCGCGCACGAGCTGCACCAGCCACATGACCCCAAGCACCCAGACGATCACGGACGGCAGGTTGAACACCGGCTGCCGAGCCCCGGGACCGCCATATCCCGCCCCACCCGATTCCTCATGCTGACGCTGCGCGGTCATTGGGCCTCCTGAAGATGTTGAGGCGCCTGCTTACCACACCGCAAGCAGGCAAAAAAGAAGCCGTTTGACATCGCTGTCAAACGGCTCTGGTCGGGCCCACCCCACCACGACTTGGTGCTGAACGGTTGTTTTGGAACAACCTTTAATGTGATGGTCCATCTTTGCCATGATCGCACACGATCGGCAATCTAAACCATCCGTTAACCTTAACCGCGGCGATTTGAGAAAGCCCCGGCAGCGGCCGTCATGCAAATCCCGCCACCGCGATTCGGCGCTGCAAATTCCATAAAAATGAGCGGCTGCCTGATTACCGCTTGTTAACCAGAACATCCTATTGTGAAGGCACATTTTTAAGGAACGGACCCTACCACATGCACTTTGCTCGAGGATCGGCACAATCGCTCGCCATGGAGCCTGATGAAGATACGGCCTATCAAAATGTCGTGGTCAATCTTCACGGGCGGCTGATGTGTGCCGATTTCACCGAATATGAGTGCGTTGCGGTTGAGATGTCTCCCGGCGAAGTCCAGTTCAAGTGCTCGGCCCTGCCCCGGCTCGAGGAACGGATCGTTTCCTATATCGATCATATCGGCCGGATCGAGGGCAAGATCACCGAACTCCTCGACGACGGATTCCGCATGGCAGTCAGCGCTCCGGACCGCAAACGCCATAAGCTCGCCGCCCAATTGACCTGGTTCGCCAACCGAAACGAACTCGGCCTGCCCGAGGACCGGCGGCACGAACGTATCGTCCCGCGCAATCCGAATGCCGAAATCCGGCTCGCCGATGGCGATACATATCCCTGCCGCATCGTTGATTTGTCGATGTCGGGCGCAGCGCTCGAGCTGGAGATTCGCCCCGAGATGGGGACGCAGGTCATTCTCGGTACCATGCGCGCCCGCGTCGTCCGGCATTTCGATGACGGCATCGCCATAGAGTTTGCCACGATCCAGCCGCCGGAATCCCTCGAGAACTTTATCTGAGCCTCGCTCCCCATGGATAAGACCCGGCGGGCGGGCACTTTCAAACTTGCCAACCGCGTTTACGTCGCCGACCGCTGCAGCCAGCGCGGTGGCTTGAGCGGTTCACAGCCACCGGTATCGTTATCTAAGCGTGCTGACCGCGCCGGGACGACCGGCGCGATGCAGGCGAGCGCGCGCACTCTCCCCGCCGATTAGCAGCAAGCAGCGGCAGCCGTTTGCGTCAATCACGGCATGGATTTCAGTGGTCAGACCTCCATGCGAACGTCGAAAGCCTTCGCCGACGCTATCCTGTGTGCAACTCGCGTGCCGATGGGCGCGGACAATGGTGCTGTCGATCATTTGAACGTCAGCATCGTCCCGATGCGAGATGGAAGCCAGGATACGATCCCGGACGCCTGCGCAGCACCATCGGACGAACCTGTTGCAGCAAGTGGTGTAAGGGCCATATGCCAAAGTTCAATGTCCGCTTTGCCCCCGATACGCTGACCTAATCCGCAAGGTTGACCGACCGCTTGGAGCGCAAACTCATTGATGCTGCGCAATGCACGAATGTCGGCAATGCGATCCCGCTACTAACGTTGCGGCTGAAAGTCTTTGCTCGCCAGCAACGCCGCTGCGCCGATCATAAGTGTGCCGCAAACCTTGTTCACCAAGCCAAGGGAGAACCGCTTTAGCGCCGAGGCCGCACGGACTCCAAGCCATCCCCAGAGCAGCAAAATCGCTCCATCTACCACCAAGTATGTAACACCCAAGATGAGCAGTTGAGGGAGCACCGGCAGTGTCGGGTCGATAAATTGGGGAAAGAGCGCACCGAAAAAGACGACGGCAAATGGATTCGCCATGGAAGTCACGAAGCCCTGACGGAACAAGCGATACGATTGGGCAGATGAAGTGGCGGCAACATCATTCGGTTGATCTTTCGAGAAAACGAATTGAAGACCAATCCAGACCAAATAGGCAACGCCGAGCCATTTTATCCAAATGAACGCATTCGCAGAGGTCGTGATGATTGCAGCAAGACCGAATGCCGCACCAGTCATTTGCAAGCTGTTGGCAGCCAAATCTCCTGCAATGGTGTATGCGCTGCGCCTCAGCCCATATCTAACGCTGTTCGATATGATGAGAAGCTGACTGGTGTCGGGCGGTGTAGCGAAGAACACGGCTACTGCTGCCAAATAGATCAAATACGTTTCTATGGGCATGATCGCGTTCCTCCGATTGCACTACAGCAAGCTAAGGTCTTGAGAGTATTGTGGTCAATACACTCTTCGCTGCCATTCGCAACTGGTTCTTGGATGTCCGCTCTGCCGACCTGCGCAGTCGATTGGCCGGCCGCGGCGGCTTCGCCGAAAACGGTCATCCACTTCCAATCGTTTATGCGTACACACCGTAATCCATTAAAATTTGAATCAATATTTATACTTATTTTATTCAATATAAGATTTAAATATAAGAAAGTTTGTACTGATTTATACTGGTAATATTTGCGCGATCTAAAAACATAGATGTCATGATGCCCCAAAATAGACGGGGAGTCACGACATGAAAACCGCAACGTTTTTTGGATCCGCGCTGATCGGCGCAGCTTTGATCCTGTCCTTTCAGGCACAGGCAAGCCCGGCGAATATGACGACCGCCGGGCTGACGAGTCAGCCGATCGGGCATTACAGGTTCTGCCAGAGCAACCCGCGCGAATGCAGCCAGCGCTCGCGCAGCTCGCGTCCGATGAAGCTGACCGAGAATGCCTGGCAGAAGATGATCAACATAAACCACGCGGTCAACCAGGCGATCGAACCGCGCACTGATATGGAAATCTTCGGTGTCGAGGAGCACTGGACCTATCCGCAGTCTGTCGGCGATTGCGAGGATTACGTTCTCCTGAAGCGTCAGATGCTGATGGATGCGGGCTTCAAGCCGTCGGACCTGCTGATCACGGTTGTTCGCCAGCCGGACGGATCCGGCCATGCGGTGCTGACGGTGCGCACCGATCTGGGCGACTACATTCTCGACAATATGCGCAACAAGGTGCTGCTGTGGTCGGAGACGGAATACACCTATCTCAAGCGCCAGTCTTCGCATCACTCAGGGCGCTGGAAAACCATTGAGCACGGCCAGTCGACATCGGTTGGCAGCGTCCGAAGCAACTGAAAACCGGGCGTGAAACGGGCACGCTCAAGGATAGATACGCAACAACGCGGGATGCGTTACAAGTTAAGGCCACGGTCAGTCCCCACCCTTCCCGTCTCAGACCCTGGCCTTGGGAGCCGGCGCAAGTCGGCTCCCACCCCTTTTCTTCAAGGATCGATGCGCCTTAGTCCATCGGCAAAGCGGCGGGCATTCTCCACATAGTGGCTGGCCGACCAGCGCAACATCTCGACCGCCTTTTCATCAAGCTGGCGAACCGGTTTGCCGGGTGAACCCACCACCAGGGTGTTGTCCGGTATCTCCTTGCCTTCGGTCACCAGCGCTCCCGCACCGATCAGGCAGTTTTTCCCGATCCGCGCGCCGTTGAGCACGGTCGCCCCCATTCCGACAAGACTGTTGTCGCCGATCGTGCAGCCATGCAGCATCGCCTTGTGGCCGATCGTGCAGCCGGCGCCGATGGTCAGCGCAAACCCCATATCCGTGTGCAGCACGCAGTTTTCCTGGATGTTGGTGCCCTCGCCGACGACGATCGGTTCGTTGTCGCCGCGCAGGACGCTGCCGAACCAGACCCCGACATCGGTTGCGATCGTGACCTTGCCGATCAGGATTGCGCTGTCGGCGATCCAGTGAAAGCCGTCGGGCAATGACGGACTGTCGTCTCCGAGACTGTAAAGCGGCATTTTGACCTCTTGCTCCAATATGAAAGGCGATGTGCGGCGCCTGAATTTACCGCCCCTTAACCATAGTCCTGAATGATCATCGTAAGCGTGTGACCTTGCACACGCGAATAGGAGCGACCGGACCTCTATTCATGAATCAGACAAACCCGTCAACGCCGCCCGGCGAGTACGAACCGCTTATATCGCCGGGGCTGATACGCAAGATCCTGATCTGCGTCGCGGTCCTTGGTGTTCTGACCGTGCTGCTGAGCATCGGCGGGCGCTGGATGGGTCAACGCATGGTGACCGCCGGCTTCAGCACCGAAACGGCACCCGTTGCGCTTCGCATCGGCGATCGGCAGATGGAGTTGCCGGCCAACACGATCCGTTTCAAGAACCAGCGCATCGACGGCGCCTATGAACGAATTGAGGCCTATGTCTCATGGCCGGATCTTACCGGTTACTCACACGCCGACCGGTCCATCTTCAACGGGTCGGGAAAGGCGCACAGGCTGGTTTTTCTGACCATGTCGGGCCGCGCCATGCCGCTGGACATGTCCGAACGCCTGACATCCGTTTACAGCCGCCTGACCACGGATCGCGAAAGATCGGGCGGGCACGGTCTGGCCGCGTACGAGTTCGGCGTCAACACCCGCTATGCCGGGGAAATGCTCTATGTCGGAGACCGCCCGGGTCAGCCGACATTCGTGGTGCGCTGCCTCAAGCAGGACGGCCTTCCCGAAGGCGCACGCACCTGCATGCGCGACGTCAATATCGGGCCTGACCTGACGCTGACCTACCGGTTTTCACACCGGCTGCTCTCCGAGTGGAAAAACCTCGATCACTCCATCACATCATTTGTGAAGGACGCGCTTGCCGAAAGCACGGACGTTCCGGCCGCCCGAAAAGGCGTCCCGGTTGCCTTTGACCGCGCAGCACCATTCGTCGATCAGTGATCGTCCAGGTCGATATCCAGGATCGCCATGGAGAAATTGAAGGACAGGTCCCCGTCTTCATCGTCCCTGAACAGCACACCCAGAAACTCGTCGCCGATATAGACCTCGGCTGAATCGTCCTTGCGCGGCCGTGCCCGCACCTGCATCTGAGGATTGAACGTCCGTTTGAAGTAGGAATCAAGCTTACGCAGTTCTTCGGGCTTCAAGTCGCTCTCCGTATTGGTGCCATTTGAGGGTGTCATGCATGGCTTGGAGAGCCCTGTAAAGCCCCCAGCAGCAATTCCCGCCATTTCCACAAGAAGCGGATTTGCCGGCCACTCCAGATCAGTCGTTCAGGGTCTGGTCCATTGAACGCGCCGGCTCCTTGCAGCCGGCCTGGCCGACAACCCGCGCCGGCACTCCGGCAACCGTTGTGGCCTCGGGCACCGGTTTAAGCACCACGGACCCCGACGCGATACGCGAGCAGCGGCCGATTTCGACGTTTCCAAGCACCTTGGCTCCGGCGCCGATCAACACGCCATGGCGGACCTTCGGGTGCCGGTCGCCCTGTTCCTTTCCGGTCCCGCCGAGCGTCACGCCCTGCAGGATCGACACGTCGTCTTCGATAACGGCGGTGCCGCCGACGACGAGGCCGGTCGCATGATCGAGGAAGATCCCCTTGCCCATCCGCACGCCCGGGTGGATGTCGGTCTGGAACACCTCGGACGAACGGCTCTGCAGGTAAAGCGCATAGTCGGTGCGCCCCTGCTCCCACAGCCAATGCGCCAGGCGGTGCGCCTGGATGGCATGGAACCCCTTGAAATAAAGAACCGGCTCGATGAAACGCCCGCAGGCCGGATCACGATCGTAGACCGCCTGAACGTCGACGCGCAGCACCGAACTCCATTCCGGCCAGTCGGCAAGCATCTCCTCGAAGGTCTGCCTGAGAAGGTTGGTCGGCATATCGGGGTGATCGAGCCGCTCGCACACCCGGTGTATGACCGCATCCTCGAGCGAGCGGAAATTCAGAATTGTCGAGTAATGATAGGTGGCAAGCACCGGATCGTTCTCGACCGCCTGCTCGGCCTCGGTCCGGATGGCCTCCCATATGGGATCCATGATCTTGACCTGTTTGGCGCCAACGGCTTTGCCAACAGCCATAATACCTTCCTCCAGCGACGGCCCCACCGGGCGTAATTCCATTCGGTACTGACCGAATAATCTCTATCGCACCTGAAACAACATTCGGTAAAGATATGCCAGATGTATTCAGATTGAAATGGATAACTTTTTGATGAAATCAAGGCACACCTTCGTCGGCGAATCCCTCATCGCGTCCACCGACGATCACATCGGTTTTCTGACGCTCAATCGACCGCGGCGAAAAAACGCCATCACCTACGACATGTGGCGTGCAATCCCGCAGGCGCTCGACTGGCTGTGCGCGCAAGGCGACATCAGAAGCGTGGTGATGCGGGGCGAAGGCGGAGCGGATTTCTCCGCCGGAGCCGACATCACCGAGTTCGACCGCTTGAGGGAGGAACGCACTGCCGCGGAAGAGTACGAACAATCGAACGCGCAGAGTTTTCGCGCCGTGCGGCAGTGTCCGGTGCCTGTGATCGCGATGATCAACGGCGTGTGTTTCGGCGGCGCCTTCGGTCTGGCGGCGGCGGCGGATATACGTGTCGCAAGCAATGACGCGCTTTTGGCGGTGCCGGCGGGACGGCTGGGCCTCGCCTATCCGGTCGACGCCATGAGCGACATTGTCGAGGCGGTCGGGCCGCAAACGGCACGCATGCTGCTTTACACTGGCCGCCGCATGACGGCGCGCGAGGCCCATGCGGCGGGCCTGTTGTTCTCGGTCTGCGGCCTTGCCGATCTGCAGTCGGACACGATGGAACTTGTCGCCCGGATCTGCGCCAACGCACCGCTGTCAAACCGCGCCTCCAAGGCCTCCATACGCGCCGCGCTCAGCGGCAGCGCCGGCGACCGCGCGCTCGCCGAGGATATCGCGCAATCCACCTTTTCCAGCCTCGACTACCAGGAAGGACGAACGGCATTCCGCGAAAAGCGGCAGCCGGACTTCTCCGGCAAATAGAAGATGCATTCCGTCAAAGTGTATCGAGGAACTCCAGGATGGCGGCCTGGAAGATGTCGTTCCGGTCGCCCGCGACCATGTGCCCGGCGCCGGACACATCAGCCAGTTGCGCATGCGGCACAAGCTGCAGGAACTCCTCGGCATGTTCTTCCGATACAAGTTCCGACTGGCGTCCGCGCACAAGCAATGTGGGGATCGTCAGCGCCCTGGCGGCCTCCAGACGATAGTCCTCAGGGTGCTCCCGCCCTGATCTGACCGGCCGCGGGCCGTTGATGAATGCCGGGTCCCAATGCCAGCGATATCGTCCGTCATCGCCGAGGCGCAGGTTCTTCGACAGCCCCGAAAGTGATTTCGGGCGGCTTCGGTTGGGAAGGTATGCCGCGATCGAGTCGGCGGCTTCCTCCAGGGACACAAACCCCTCCTGCATGCGGTCCGACATGAAACCCAGAATCCGGTCGACGCCATCCCTGCGCATCCGCGGCGTGACGTCGACAAGCACGATCGCCTCGAACAGATCCTGACCGGACTCGAACTGCGCCGACAGCGATGATATGCCCCCAAGCGACGCCCCGATGACAATCGGCCTGAAGCCGTAGTCGCCGCGTATTTTGCCCGCGACCGCGGCGACATCGGCGGCGAAATCTTCAAAAGCATAAGCCTTGTCGGCAACCCATTCACTATCGCCGTGGCCGCGCTGGTCGACGGCGATCGCGGTGCGGCCGGCGGCCTGCAAGGCACGCGCCGTCGTATCCCACGCATGCCGCGTCTGCCCGCCGCCGTGGAAGAACAGGACCGGCGGGCCGTCGGCCTGGTAAACGCTTGCCGTCAACCGGTTGCCGCGCGCACCCTCATAGTCGCGTGTAACCGCCCCGTCTGCCGCCTGCGATGCCGCAACCTCACTCATCAGGCTTCCGCCTCCCTGTAAAACGCGATCACTTCGGCCTTGTAGGTCTTGTCGCCGACGGCAAGCATGTGGTCCTTGCCGGAAATTTCGAACGATCGGGCGTGCGGCATGCGTGCAGCAAGCTGCTGCGCCGATCCGGCAATGCTGTCCTTGCTGCCGACAGCCACGAGCGTCGGCATGGTCAGCCTTTGCAACTGCTCGGGCCGCACCAGGGTGCGTGACGATTCGATACATGCCGCCAGCGCGATCCGGTCCGATTTCGTCTGGTCGGCGAAGGCGCGGAACGCCCGGCCCGTCTCGTCGCTCACCTCTTCTATCGATGGGGCAAGCAGTGCCCTGGCCACCGGCCCCCAATCGCCGACACCGTCGATCATGCCCGAACCAAGGCCGCCGAAGACCAGCGAGCGCGCAGTATCGGGCGCCTGCAAGGCGAGAAACGCGCTCAGCCGGGCTCCCATGGAATACCCCATCACATGCGCCTCACCGATACCGAGATGATCGAGCAGCGCCATCCCGTCGGACGCCATCAACTCGGGCGTATAGAAGGCGGGATTGTGGAGCTTGTCGCTGCCGCCATGACCCCGGTTGTCGAGCGCGATCACCCTGTGGCCCGCTTCCGCGAGAACTCTGACCCAACCGGTATGGACCCAGTTCACATGGGCCGTCGACGCGAAACCATGAATGAGCAGGACGGGAAAACCGTCGCGCGGGCCGGTATCGAGAAAAGCGATACGCACCCCGTCATTCTCGAATTCTTCCATTGGCAGGCGGTCAAAATCCATTCCGCGGCTCCAGTATTGCAGTCCGGACCAGTGAGATATGACAATCTTGAACATTTCTCAACAGCGCTTTCAAGCGCCGGTCGAAACGAAAGCGAAAAGGAGCCCGAACCCGTTCTTTTCGGCGTGGCCAAGTCGCCGGTCTCTTGGCGCAGCCTCATTTATCCAAAATAATGAGAGTTCCTTAATCCCGATTTGGAAATGCGGCGTATCAACCGCTATTTCCTCTACACATTTGACAACCATGCGTATATGGATTGAAAAAATGTCTGATCTTGGAGATTTGAAATGGCCGGGCAGCCCATCCCGCATTTCCACAATGACGCCGGACACCCCTCGATCGAGATCGGCGTTCGGGAATTTATGTGTGTCGGTGCGAATGCGCCATTCGATCACCCTCATGAATTCCTCGACATGGGTGATGACAACGAGATCATTTGTCCCTACTGCTCAACGCTTTATCGGTTCAACGCCGATCTGGGCCCGAATGAAACCAATCCCACAAACTGCACGTTCAAAGTCGAAGCAGTCTAGTCTTTTTCACGGACCGAACGCATCTGGAGAGCGGCATGCAAGACAGAGAAATGCTGAGTAAAATCCGTCGGGATACGCTTCCGGAAACAGCGGACTGACCTATTAATCACGGCGACACGATGCAACCAGGAATTGCCGTTATCGGCGCAGGCATTGCCGGTCTGACTGCCGCACTTGCTCTTTCGCAGCGCGGCTATTTTGTCGACATTGTCGAAAGCTGCGAAACACTGGCCGAAGTCGGCGCCGGATTGCAGCTTTCACCGAACGTTACAAGGCTTCTCATCGGTCTGGGGCTGGCCGGCGACCTGCCCGACGTCATCGTAGAGCCGCAAACGCTGGCGCTTTGTTCCGGGCTCGACCGGCGTCTTCTTTGTGAATTGCCGTTCGGCGAAGCGGCACGCGACCGCTGGCACGCGCCCTACGGTGTCGCCCACCGCGCCGACCTTCAAAACATGCTGGCGTCGGCAGTCGCGGACAAGAACAACATTGACCTGCACATGGGCAAGCATGTGGCGGCGGAGACGGAAGAAGAACTCTTCGCGCAAATCAGCGACATTGTCGGCGGGGAGCCGGCGCTGATTGTCGGAGCCGACGGTGTATGGTCCTCGACAAGAAAGATCGCACCGACCCCCAGTCCGGCCTCGTTCTCCGGAACGGTCGCCTGGCGCGGCGTCAGCGAGGCCGGAAATCTCTCCGGTGCCGACAACGGCCCGGCGGTCACCGCCTTTCTCGCGCCCGGGTCGCACCTGGTGCTCTATCCGCTCGGACGCCGCGGCACGGTCAATGTCGTCGCCATAACCCCCGGAAAAATCGACAGCCAGGAATGGGATCTGTCCGCGGACCCGGCCACCCTGCTTGAGAATTTCAGGGGTTGGGACGAGGGCTTGCGCGCCTGGCTTCCAGACATCGCATGGAGACGATGGCCTTTGTTTGAAGTCAGGCAAACGGTCTTCAGCGCCGGAGCGAAAACCGTGCTGATCGGCGATGCGGCCCATGCCCTGACACCGCACGCGGCACAGGGCGCGGGCATGGCGATCGAGGATGCCTGCGCACTCGCCGAATGCCTGGCCGTCGCCGACGGCAATATGACAAAGGCCCTCGACACGTTCAGTGCCGTCAGGACACCACGCATCGCCAGGGTCCGCAAGCGCGGCGATTTCAACAAATTCACCTATCAGGCCGCGGGCCCGGTGCGCATGGCGCGCGATCTCATCCTGTCGCTGAGGTCACGCGACGGGATTCTGGCCGATTTTGACTGGCTTTACGGCTATGACGCCGTCGCCGCAGTGAGCAAACCGCAAAACACCTAGAGCAAGCCCGCTCTAATGCAGGATCTGACTGAGGAACAGCTTGGTGCGCTCGTGCTGCGGATTGTCGAAGAATTCGCCCGGCTCGTTCTGTTCGACGATCTGGCCCTGATCCATGAAGATGACGCGGTTCGCCACCTGGCGCGCAAAGCCCATCTCGTGCGTGACACACAACATGGTCATGCCTTCCTCGGCGAGCCCGACCATCGTGTCGAGCACCTCCTTGATCATCTCCGGGTCCAGCGCGGAAGTGGGTTCGTCGAACAGCATGATCCGCGGGTTCATGCACAGCGAGCGGGCAATCGCGACGCGCTGTTGCTGACCGCCTGACAACTGTCCGGGATATTTGTGCGCCTGTTCGGGTATCTTCACCCGCTCAAGGAAATGCATCGCAATATCCTCGGCCTCCTTCTTCGGCATCTTGCGGACCCAGATCGGCGCCAGCGTGCAGTTTTCGATGATCGTCAGATGCGGAAAGAGATTGAAGTGCTGGAACACCATGCCGACCTCACGGCGCACCTCGTCGATCTTTTTCAGATCGTTGGTCAGTTCGATACCGTCGACCACGATCTTGCCCTGCTGGTGTTCCTCCAGACGGTTGATGCAGCGGATCATGGTTGACTTGCCCGATCCGGAGGGGCCGGCGATGACGATCCGCTCGCCACGCATAACCTTGAGGTTGATGTCGCGAAGAACATGGAAATCGCCGTACCATTTGTTCATTCCGGTGATCTCGACGGCGACATCCGTATCGGACACCGTCATCTTTGACCGGTCTACTTCGTGAATTGCCTCTTCAGACATTTCTATTCCCCTGATTTATGATTTGTGGCTGGTATCGAGCCGGCGTTCCATGTATTGCGAGTAGCTCGACATGCCGAAACAGAACCAGAAATAGACAAATGCCGCGAACAGGTACCCCGTCAGGGATTGCCCGGGCGATGCCCATTTCGGATCGGTGAAGCTCGCCTGGATCTGCCCGAGGAAATCGAACAGACCGATAATCAGAACCAGCGTCGTATCCTTGAAAAGGCCGATGAAGGTATTGACGATACCCGGAATGACCAGCGTGAGCGCCTGCGGCAGGATGATCATCCGCATCATCTGCCAGAAGCCCAGTCCCAGCGCCATGGCGCCTTCATACTGTCCTTTGGGGATGGCCTGCAGGCCGCCGCGCACCACTTCCGCCATATAGGCGGCCGCGAACATGGCGACGCCGACCAGCGCCCTCAGCAGCTTGTCGAAATGGGTGCCCTCCGGCAGGAACAGCGGCAGCATCACCGACGCCATGAACAGGACCGTGATCAGCGGCACGCCGCGCCAGAACTCGATGAAGATCACCGAGAAAAGCTTCACGATCGGCATGTTGGATCGCCGTCCGAGCGCCAGCCCGATGCCGATCGGCAGCGACACGGCGATACCGGTGACGGCGATCACAAGCGTGACCAGCAGCCCGCCCCACCGGTCGGTCTCGACCGTCTCCAGACCAAACGGTATCGCGAAAACCACGAGAACCGCCGCAAGACCGCCCATGATTGCCAGGATGGCTTTGGCAATGGGGTCCGGACTGGAATCCGTCCCGCGCGCGATGCCGTAGCCGATTGCCAGCAGAACAAGCGTGACGATCACATAATCGATCCAGAACTGAACGCCGGCATTCCCGATAAACATGTCCGCGATCAGGAACCCGCCATAGTGCAGGTTGCCGCCGGTCAGCAGAACGAAGCTGGCGACCGGAAAGACAACGATCATGAAGACGATGTTGATACCCTTGAACGGGACCGACGGGATCAGCAGCGGAGCAATTCCACCGAACAGCATCACATAGACGATATTGACCCGCCACTGCTCCGCATCGGGATATCGCCCGTAGATGAACTGGTTGAAATAGGCGCCGACATAGGTCCAGCAGGCGCCGAACCAGCCGTCAGGCTGAACGCCGCCCTGCTCGAGTGTGGTGCACGCGGAACGATCGGCCCCGGTCCAGACCGCATCGACGAAAGCGAACCTGAAAAGCGGCGGTATCACCAGATACAGCGCGTATAGAACCAGCAGCGTCAGCAGCGTGTAATACCAGGTCGAAAACAGGTTGCTGCGCAACCACGCGATCGCTCCGATTTCGCGGACGGGAGCCGCCGAGGCGCCCACCATTTCCCCTCGGACGAAGGCGACGGAGACGTCTTTTTCTGTCTGTGCCATCGTCCTACCTCTCCACCAGCGCCATGCGGGCGTTGTACCAGTTCATGAATGCCGCCGTGATCAGCGAAAGCGCCAGATAGGTCAGCATCGTCATGGTGAGGATTTCCACCGCCTGACCGGTCTGGTTGAGCGCCGTTCCGGCAAACACCGAAGTCAGGTCCGGATAGGCGATCGCCACCGCCAGCGATGAGTTTTTCGTCAGGTTCAGATACTGGCTCGTCAGCGGCGGAATGATCACCCGCATCGCCTGCGGGATGACCACCAGCCGAAGCGTCGGTGCGTTGCGCAGGCCCAGCGCGTGCGATGCTTCGGTCTGCCCCTTGTTGACGGCCAGAATACCCGCCCTGACGATTTCGGCGATAAACGCCGCCGTATAGGAGGCCAACGCGAGCAGCAACGCAATGAACTCGGGAACGATCGTCATGCCGCCGGTGGGCCTGAAGCGCCCCATTTCGGGATATTCGAAATCGAGCGGCGCCCCGGTCAGTACAAAGACGACCAGCGGCAAGCCGATGATCAGCCCGGCCGCCGTCCAAAGGACGGGAAACTGTTGACCGGTCTTCATCTGGCGCTGCCGCGACCAGTAGTGAATGATCACGGTCGCAACGATGCCAACGGCAAAGGCCGCCAGCGTCAGCGACA
>NZ_CFHWAF010000062.1:0-26206 GCF_984452065.1 Hoeflea sp.
CAGCACATCCCAGCCACGTCCGTCATCCGGTTGGTTGGCAAGGTGAGCCTCGGCACGGGCAACGAGGACCTCGATGTCCTCGCGGTCCGCGTCGGCCGGCGCAACCCGCTGGGCAAGCGGCTGCGCAGGCATGCCCGGCTTGCCGGTCACAAGGTATCCGGTGACGGCCATCAGCGGCAGGAATATGATGATGACATAGCGGGCCGCCGACGTCATGGGAGAGCGCGCCGCCGCGTGCCCCTCGCTTTCCTTCGACGCCTTGAGCAGTCTGCGCCCGACCTCGGCGCGGGCATAATCGGCCTCCGTAGCTTCGATCAGGCCGGCCTCGAGATCCCGATCGATTTCCAGCAACTGATCGCGGTAGACCTCGGCGTCATGCTCACGGTCGTCGCGCCGCCTTTCAAGGCGCGCGAGCGGAAGAAGCAGGCTGATGGTTGCGGCCACGGTCAACACGGCGGCCAGGACCCAGAATATCATGATGACTTAGTTGTAGACCCAGATTAAAACGCCCAAACGGTCGCCGATTCCGGCGACGGATTGTCACTTTTTAATTATTGTAAATACGGATTTTAGACAAGCGGAGTCCAGTTGCCGTCCTCGCTCCGGCAGGCGGTTCCGCGGGTCGTCGTCGTCTGCCCGTCGCGAGTGATTTTATGCACATATTGCCTGCAATTCTGGGATCCGACCTCATAGGGCTGGGCGGCGTAGACTTCGCCCGAAACCCCTTTCCGCGTGCCCTTCCATGCGACGATCTGTCCGCTCGGAGCGGCCTCCAGAGCCCGATATTCGGCCTCCAGCGCCTTCCGGCGGTCGTCAGCCGTCAACTGGGCCGAAACGGCCGGATCGATGATGCCGCCGTTGAGCGCCTCGATCACGGAAGATTGACCGGAGGACTGCGGAACGAAGGAATTCAGGACGCCGGACTGCCCGCCGGTCGACGCGCATCCCGCAACGGCCAGCGATATCGCTGTCAGCACTGTAAGATATCCGGCTCTCATGGTCCCGCCTTCTCCCTTCGGCCCCGCCCGCATCCGCTGATAGGACGGCAATGTGGCAGCGTTTTGTCGGTCATCATGTGATCCAAAGATTAACGAACCGCAACCGGCAGCAGAACTGTGGCCTTCAATCCGCCAAGATCGCTGCGGCCGAGCGAGACGGAGCCGCGGTATTCCTCGGAGAGTTCCTTGATGATGGAGAGACCGAGCCCGGTTCCCGGCTTGCTTTCGTCAAGGCGGCGGCCGCGTTTCATCGCTTCGGAGAGCTGATCATCGGGCATGCCCGGCCCGTCATCCTCGACACTGATTGACAGCATGGGTTTTGCCTCGGCAGCCGGTTCCACGGGTTCCTCCCGCACCGCCACCCTGACCTTCTTCGATGCCCATTTTCCGGCATTTTCCAAAAGGTTACCCATGATTTCCTCAACGTCATGCTGCTCCATTGCGAGCATGGGCACATCGCCGGGGACCACAAGTTCAAAGAGCGTATCGGGATTGAGGCGTTCCATGACGCGCAGCAGCCGCGGCAGAACCCTGGCCGTATCGGTGCGCACAAGGACCGAGTTCTGCTGGGCGGCGATGCGGGCACGGTCGAGATAGTGCTGGACCTGGTTCTGCATGGCCGTTGCCTGCTCGCTGACGAGACGCGCCTGTTCCGGCGCCATGGCGCGGCTTTCATTGAGCAGAACGGCGATCGGCGTCTTGAGCGAATGGGCGAGATTGCCCACCTGCATACGCGCCCGTTCGATGATTCGCCGGTTGTTGTCGATCAATGCGTTGACCTCGCCCGTCAGCGGTGCGATCTCGCGCGGAAAATTGCCCTCCAGCGCCTCGGTCTTGCCGGCCCTGATCTCCTCGAGCGAGCGCCGGATGCGGTCGAGCGGGCGAAGCCCGAACAGGATCGCGATGGCGTTGACCAGCAGGCTGCCGACACCGAAGACCACCAGGAAGAGGACAAGCTGGCGTGAGAACGCGCCGACATCGGCGTTGAGATCGTCCATGCTGCCGGTGACGCGAAAGCGCGCGATCTCGCCATTGTCCCCGAGCAGCACTTCCGTTTCGGCCACGAGGAGCCGCTCGCCGGTGCTATCCTCGGACGGGTAGACCCGCTCGAAGCGTTCATTGAACGGCACGGCGTCGGTGCTCTCGACCGCAACCGTGCGGTCGCCCAGGGAGACGGAGTCAATCCGGCCCGGCGGCCCGTCCCCGACAATGTCGACAATCCAGTACCAGCCGCTGCCGGGCTGACTGAAGCGCAGATCGCCCAGTTGCGGCGCGCCTTCCAGACCGCCGGCGGCATCGAGTGAAACCGAGTTGATGACGTTATAAAGCTGGGCGCGCAGCAGATCGCGGAAGCCGCGCTCGGCGCCGTTGCGGTAAAGCGTCAGGATCAGAATGCCGATGACGAAGAGCGCGATGACCGCCCAGACGGTCGCAACGGTCAGAACCCGCGCCGCGAGCGAACGCGGTTTGCGGATATCAGCTTCCATCGCCCGGAGCCTGAATCCGGTATCCCAGGCCGCGGATGGTTTCGATCATGTCGACGCCGAGCTTCTTGCGCAGCCGGCCGACAAAGACCTCGATCGTGTTGGAATCGCGGTCGAAATCCTGGTCGTACATATGCTCGACGAGCTCGGTGCGGGACACCACCTCCCCCTGATGATGCAGCAGATAGGACAGAAGCCGGAATTCATGCGAGGTGAGCTTGAGCGTCGCGCCGTCGACCGTCGCCTTGGCGCCGCGCGTATCGAGCCGCACCGGCCCGCACACAATCTCGGACGAGGAATGCCCCGCGGCGCGGCGGATCAGCGCCCTGACGCGCGCCAGCACCTCCTCGACGTGAAAAGGCTTGGCGACGTAATCGTCCGCGCCGGCATCGATGCCGGCGACCTTGTCGCTCCAGCGGTCGCGCGCCGTCAGGATCAGCACCGGCATGGCGCGGCCGGCGGCACGCCATTCCTCAAGCACGGTGATGCCGTCCATTTCCGGCAATCCGATATCGAGGATCACGGTGTCGTAAGGTTCGGTATCTCCGAGAAAATGGCCTTCCGAGCCGTCAAAAGCCTTGTCGACCACATAGCCGGCCTCCTCGAGGGCCTCGCAGAGCTGGCGGTTCAGATCCTTGTCATCCTCGACAACCAGTATTCGCATCGCCTTGTGCCCCGTCCGTTTGCAACCGCCGGCGTCAGGGTCGCGCGTTGACGGTCATCTTGCGCCGCCGCTTGCCGCTCGAATCGCTGGCGAGCACCGTTATCTTACATACCGGCTGGCCGCCGTTGTTCGCAACCTGCACGGACAGCAATTCGCCGTTCGTCTGCTGCAGCACACGCTGAACGGCAGCCGAGCAATCGGCATTCTGCGCCGACGCTTCGCCGAGATCCAGCGCCATAAACGATACGGCCACCAGCACGGGCATCAGTATTTTCCAGCATCCGCTCATCATTGCCTTCACGCGGCTTATGAGGCCGCTACCCCTTCCAAATGATCGGAAAAAACCCGATCAACATATATGCGCGCCGGCAGTTTCGTCCATGGGACACGCCGACAGATTGATGTTGTCGTTAATGTCTACACGGGCCTTGCTGAACTAAAGATGAATGAACCGTTCAGGAAAGTGGGGGGTCAAAGCAAAGGTCACCCGTCCACCGGCTCGAAGGGCCATTCGACGATGCGGGCCTCGAAGTCTTCGGGCTCCATACCGGCCTCCGGGATTGTCCGGCCGCGCACGGATATGCCGGCCTGGTGCACGGTTTCGGGATCGCCCGAGACCAGCGGGTGCCACCAGTAAAGATCCCTGCCCTCGGCGATCAGGCGGTAGCCGCAGGTGGGCGGCAGCCAGGTGAGGCTGCGCACGGATTGCGGGGTCAGGCTGATGCACTCAGGCACTTCATCATGCCGGTTGGCGTAGTCCGTACAGCGGCAGGTGTCGGAATCGAGCAGACGGCAGGCAACATCGGTCCAGGCGATCTCGCCGGTGTCCCAGTCCTCCAGCTTGTTGAGACAGCAGCGCCCACAGCCGTCGCACAGGCTTTCCCACTCATTCTCGCTCATATCTTCGAGCCGGGTGGTCTTCCAGAACGGGCTGTCAGCCATGTGAACTCCAATTGCGGCGCGCGGTAACGATATCATACGGTTTTTGCTGCACGGTTCGCCGTCATGCTCTAGTATGGCATATGGCGGGAGGGTGCGCGGCCAGGACAGAACCTTTTTGAGCCGAGGCGTTGTGAACGCCCCGGAGCAGCCAGTCAATAGACGGGAAAACGACGTTGCAGGACCCATTCAGCCAGGATCAGCGACCCAAAAAACGACGGCATCTTTTCCTTCGTCTCGATTCCTGGATTGATTCCTCCCTCTGGTCGGCAGGATCCGGCCTTGGGGAAAAGTGGGAAGAAATCAATATTTTCTTCCGACGCTTTCATGTGAAAGGTTACAAGCGCGCCTTCTTCGAGGTGATGGGCGAATCCATGACGCTGGGCACGGCCGGCGCGGTGCTTCTGCTTGCCCTTGCCCTTCCGGCATTCGAGGAAACCTACGGAAACTGGCGCGAACAGGACGATTTCGCAGTCACGTTTCTCGACCGCTACGGCAATGAGATCGGTCACCGGGGCATCATTCACGAGGATTCGGTGCCCATCGACGAACTGCCGGACCATCTCGTCAAATCGGTTCTGGCGACGGAAGACCGGCGTTTCTTCGAGCATTTCGGCATTGACCTTTTCGGCCTCGTGCGTGCCATGACCGAGAATGTGCGCGCCAATTCGGTCGTCCAGGGCGGCTCGACGATCACCCAGCAGCTCGCCAAGAACCTGTTCTTGACCAATGAGCGCACGATCCAGCGCAAGATCAAGGAGGCGTTTCTGGCGCTGTGGCTGGAAGCCAACCTGACAAAGAACGAAATCCTGCGGCTCTATCTCGACCGCGCCTATATGGGCGGCGGCACGTTCGGGATCGCGGCGGCCTCGCAATTCTATTTCGGCAAGGACATCACCGACGTGACCCTGGCCGAATCGGCGATGCTTGCCGGGCTGTTCAAGGCCCCTGCCCGTTTCGCGCCGCACATCAACCTGCCGGCGGCGCGCGGACGCGCCAACGAGGTTCTGACCAATCTGGTCCAGGGCCAGCTCATGACCGAGGGACAGGTCATCGGGGCGCGGCGCAAGCCGGCCGATGTCGTCGACCGGGGCGACAAGGAAACGCCCGACTATTTCCTCGATTGGGCCTTCGAAGAGGTCCGGCGCATCGCCGCCGGCTATCCGGAGCACTCGCTGATCGTGCGCACGACCATCGACAACGGGCTGCAGCGGGCCGCGGAAGAAGCCATTGAAACCGGCCTCAGGCAATATGGCGAGCGCTACCGGGTGCAGCAGGGCGCGGTCGTCCTGATCGAAAACGGCGGCGCCGTGCGCGCCATGGTCGGCGGCCGCGACTACGGCGAAAGCCAGTTCAACCGGGCGACCCGGGCGCTGCGCCAGCCGGGCTCGTCGTTCAAGGTCTATGTCTACACAACGGCCATGGAAAACGGCTTCACGCCGGAAACGGGCATCCGCGATGCGCCGATAACCTGGCGCGGCTGGTCGCCGCGCAACTATACGCGCGGCTATGCCGGACGCATCGACCTTACCCGGGCGCTGGTCAAATCGATCAACACGATTCCCGTTCGCCTTGCCCGCGACCATCTCGGCACCGAGAAGATCGCGGAGATGGCGCGACGGCTCGGCGTGGAATCGCCGGTGCGCACGGACAAGACCATGCCGCTCGGCACCTCCGAGGTCACGGTGATGGATATGGCCACCGCCTATTCCGTCTTCCCGGCCGGCGGGTTCGCGCCGCAGCGCCACGGCATCACGCAGATCATGAACTATTCCGGCAAGGTGCTTTACGACCACCGGCGCGACGCGCCGGAACGCGAGCGGCTTCTCGACGAGGAAACCGTCCGCTCGATGAACACGATCCTCACGCAGATACCGGAATGGGGTACGGGCCGCCGCGCCAAACTGGACGGCATCAAGACCGGCGGCAAGACCGGTACGACGCAGGCCTATCGCGACGGCTGGTTCGTCGGCTTTACCGGCAATTACACGGCGGCGGTCTGGTTCGGAAATGACGATTATACCTCGTCGGCGCGCATGACCGGCGGCTCATTGCCGGCGATGACCTTCAAGCAGTTGATGACTTTTGCCCATCAGGGCGTGGAGTTGAGACCGATCCCCGGGATCGACGATCCGGACGCGGAAGAGGATGCGGAAACCCGTCTTGTTGCCGCCAGCGAGCTTGTCGGTGAAGGGGGCGAGCCCATCTTGCGCCCGCGTGTGCTTTCACGCGATGCGACGCGGTTGCTGCGGGAACTGGCCGATGCCTTCGCGGACGCGCCGCCGGTCACGCTCAAGCCGGAACGATCCGTTGCATTCAAACCGGCCGACCGTCCCGCGGCGCTTGAATAGATTTCAAATCCGGTTTGGCGAAAGCCGTTTCCAACTGCTATGTCTGGCAGCCGGTACGACCATGCGCTGAGGTAACGATTCCTTGTTCCGCGTCCCCGCGACCATTGCTGCCATATTTGTCATAGCCTTCGGAGGAGCGATGCTGAGCGCGGCCTATGCGCTGAAGGCGACGGTCGGATTCGGATCGATCGCCATCGGCCCCTGGAAGGCATGGCCGCTGGCGCAGACGGAACAGGCGGACCCCTACGCCAAGGCCCACCGCGCCCGCGCCGGCCGGCTGCTGCTTGGCGACGCGGAAGGCCTGGTGTTTCTGGCCGGCACCGACAGCGCCGGCGGGCGGCTGCGGACACATTGCGACTACACGGTCGAGGGGCAAACGCCGCCGGCGCGGTTCTGGACCCTTCACGTCACGGACGGCGAGGACGGTCTGCTCCCGGTCGATCGGGTCTTTCCGGCCGCCCATCACTCGCAGAATGTCCTCAAAAACCAGGACGGCTGGTTCGATATCGCGGTGAGCGCCCTGCCACGGCCCGGCAACTGGCTGGCTCTTGCCGGCGATGATCAGGCGTTCAAACTGGTGCTCACGCTGTTCGATACGCCGACCGCGGGCAGTTCGCGGCTGATCGAACTGCAGATGCCGCAAATCATCGCCGGGGAGTGCCGCGATGGGTAGGATCCTTTACATCGTTCTGTCCGGCATCGCCGGTGCGGCGCTTCTTCATATCATCATCATCCTGGCGATACCGGCCTATGCCGACCGCGACACGTGGACCAAGATCAATGCGCTCGGGCCGACGGAGTTCTTTCACATATTGCCGCAGAACAAGCCCGGCGGGCTGGTTTCGGCCAACCCGTTCATCCGCACGGCCGTGTGCCGGTTCGATATCGACAAGCAGCCGGTCCGCGTCACGGCATCCGGCCTTGCCTATTATTGGTCGCTGTCCATCTTCGATCCGGGCGCCAATGAAATCTACAGCATGAACGACCGGACGGCGACCGACAGGAAACTGGATGTCGCGATCGTCACGCCATTGCAGATGATCGGTTTTCGAAAAAGCCTGCCGGAATCGCTGATGGAGTCCGTGCTGATCGAGTTTCCCGGGACCACGGGCTACCTGGTCCTTCGCACCGTCCAGCCGGATGCGAGCTGGGAACTGATTGTGCGCGAGTTCCTCGGCAGCGCGTCGTGTCAGCCCGCCGATACTCTCTGATCGTGTTCGCGGTCTGCCGACGCGCTCAGGCCTTGCGGCTCCGCGATTGCCTGGCAGGCGCGTCCTTCACGCCGCGTTTCGGCTCATAGCGCACGCCCGTGAACATCAGGACGATCGCGCTTTCGCGGCGAACATGATTGCGCGGCCGACGGGGTCGGCGCGGCGCAAGTCTCGAGTTCAGCTGTATGATATCTGCCATGGGTATCATCGTTCCCTTCGGGAACGGCAAGCTGCGCGGCTAAGCGTTCCCTTTTCCTGTCAAAAGCATCGAACACAACTCCATACTGGTACATGCGCCTTGCAAAGCTCGCGGGACCTGCCTCTTCCGTGCCGGCAACAACCCGAATGCGATGAACGGATTAGACCCTCCCGATAGTTAACAGTTTGCTAAAGATTTCGTTCTACTTTGAGACGACATGGAGTTTTGCGTAGTGCGGGTGAAGTAGGTTGGATCGTTTCCGCGACCTTGAAAGAGCCGAACGTACCGGTCGGAAGGACGCAGCCTTGCTGGCGGCGATTGCCGGCTTCGAGGCTCTTAAACATCCGACGTCGCAGGATATGCGACAATTCTCAAATCTGTTTTCGGGCCTTTTCGAACTCACCAGGGACGATACGCGCAGAACCGCGGCGGCCTCCCTTTCCAGGCTGAAGCATCTTCCGCAAGACATCGTTCTCATGATTGCCGATCAGCCCATCCACATCTCGGCGCCGTTCCTCGCGCTCAGCCCCTGCCTCGGCGATCAGGTGCTGTTGCAGACCATTGCGCGCCACGGCGACGACCATGCAAGGGCCATCGCCCGCCGCGAAAAACTGTCGCCGGCCGTTCACGACGCACTTGCCGAACTGGACAACGAGACAGTTGCGCAGGCTTTGCGGCAAAGGGCGGCAAACGACACGCCGAACGGCATCGCCCGCCTCGAAGAGACCGAAGCGAAGAAATGCCACAACGAGGAACAGCTTCGCACCCGCCTCAAGGACATGGCACTGCGGCGCGGCGCGACCAAACAGGAACCGTGCCCTGCCCGGCACGAGGTCGGCCGTGCGGACAACGCGAGACTGGTCGAGGCGGCCGAGGCCGGCAGGCCATTGCAGTTCAACAGGCTGCTTGCCCGCTGCCTGTCGGCGGATGTTTCGCTTGCGGAGCGGATCATGCTCGACGTGTCCGGCCGCCAGTTGACCATGGCGCTCTACGCGGTCCACATGCAGGAAGCGGAGATCGTACGCACGCTGATCGGCCTGTTCCCGCTGCTTCAAAGAACATCGGGCGGCGTGCAACATGCGGAGCTTCTTCTAGCGTCCGTGAACCGCGAGGAAAGCGACGAACGCGTGCGCGCCTGGGCACGCGCCAATGACGTCTCATCCGGCAGCGGTTTCGGCTATCAGCCGCAGACGGAGGCGTCGACACGGCGCCCGCGCGAAACGGAGCGGCTCCACAGAAGCGGTCGCGCGGACGCCGGAACCCGGATCCTCAAACAGGCATGAGCGTCAGGTAGTCCTCAGGGCTCTCGGTTTCCAACTCGACCACCCAGACATCCGGATCGAAATCCCCCTCCCGCGCGAGAATGGCGTCGACTTCCGCGCCGGGCGCGTTTTCAAGACGAATTTCGAACGTTCGATCCGCGGGCTTGGCTGTATCAAATATGCTCTGCGGCGCCGGACCGAACAGCGACTGCAGCCCGCCGCGATTTCTGACGCGCACAAAAATCGCGCCGGCTTCTGGCGAGCCATTGCGCTCGACGACAGCGAACTCTCCATTGCTGAAGACCTGTCTCAAAAGCGCCTTTACCCATAGATCGGAGGTCAGTCGCATCATCGTTCAATGCTGTCCCTGACGGTGACGGCCGCGGTTCTCGCAGGCGCCCTGCCCGATCCCGGCAAACTACAGCGCGCCGATCTCATGCAGCTTCTTAAGCACGAGCTCGTCAGGCTCGCCGGTCACCGGCAGGCGGTAATGCCGCTGGAAATCGGCGATTGCCGCGCTTGTCTGTTTGCCGATGACGCCGTCGACCTTCACATCGGAATAGGCGATGTTGCTCAGGCCCTTCTGGATTTCCATGACCAGATCCGTGACAGAGGCCGGCCATTCGGCCTTTACCGGGTCCTGCGGAGGCGGTACGGTGGTTGCCTGTGCGCCCGTTGGCCTGGGCTTCGGCACCGCAACGGTTTCGAGCTTCGATATCAGCATGTGAACGAGCAGCGTGTCGGTGGCGTTGCCGGTGGGCTCCAGGCCCGCCTTCTTCTGGTAGCTGCGAATGGCGGTCTCGGTCTTCGGCCCCAACACGCCGTCGACGATGCCCTCATAGAGCCCGCCGCTTTGCATAACCTGCTGCAGGCCCTCGACCGTGGTATCGGGCGACTGCCTGCTCCTTTTCGGGATGCTTGCCGTGCTTTGCGGGTCACGGTGTTCGATCCGGAATGTCGTTACCCGGCTGGAAGGGACAGGCACGTCCCCGGCCGGAACCAGCCGCTGGGCATGAACGATGGTGCGGGTTGTATAGAGCGGTGCGGGATGTTTAGCGGGCTGATAGACCAGCGCATTGACGGAAACAAAGGCGAATGTCACGGCGAATGCCGCCACCCCTCCGGCAATCGAGGGATGCCGGGCGATCATGTCTCCGGCGGAACGAAAAAGGCCGGTGACGACCGGAAAGCGGCCGGATTTCCGGTCAGGCCGTTTTCGCCTTGTCATCATGCATTATCTCCAATTCACTCTTGTTATCGGCCGTCAGACGTGGCGGAAATTCCACGGCACCCAGGCCAGCCGTTTTATTGTTGCCCACATGCTTTCCGGGGCCGGACACCGGCAAGCTGACCGTGACCGTCGTTCCAACACCGACGACGCTCTTTATCCTGAACTCGCCGCCGTGCAAAGCAACAAGCCCCTTCACCAGGCTCAGGCCGAGGCCGGTGCCTTCATATTGCCGGGCCAGTTCGCTCTCCACCTGAACGAAGGGCGAGCCGATCCGCTCAAGGTCGGCATCGCTGATGCCGATACCGGTGTCGGACACGTCGATGTCCATGTGACCGTCCTTTTCGGCGACGTCGACGGTGACGATGCCACCCTCCTCGGTGAACTTGATGGCGTTGGCCATCAGATTGATCAGGATCTGCTGAAGGGCGCGGCGACAGGCAGTTATCTGTCCTTGCCCCTTTGCAACGCGGGCGGTCAGAACAACACCTTTGCCGTCCGCCTGGCGGGCGAGCATGGCCTCGCAGGTGTCCACGGCTTCCTTGACGTTGAACGTTTCGAGATTGAGTTCGTAGCGGCCCGCCTCGATCTTGCTGAGATCGAGCATGGAGTTGATGACGTCCAGGAGATGCTGTCCGGAATCGCGGATAAGTTCGACATATTCGCGCTGCTGGGGATTGAGCGAATCGCCCAGATATTCGCCGGACAGGAAATCGGAGAAGCCGAGGATGGCGTTCAACGGCGTCCTCAATTCGTGGCTGACCGCCGCAAGGAACCGGGTCTTCGCCTCATTGGCGGTTTCGGCTTCCTCAACCTTGCGGGCAAATGCGCGGCGCATTTCCAGATCGCCCCCGATGTCCATCGCCTGCGCGACAAAACCCGTGTAGACCCCTTCGCGGCGGTCGGCGATCATGTGCATGGACAGATGCAGAAACTGTTCCTGTTCCTGGTCATTGGTGTTTCTGCGCAACCGCACACGGACCGTGCGCATGGAACAACCGGTCCGCAGATCGTCAACGGCCTGCAGGAAGCTTATCCGATCGGATACATGCATATGTTCGACAAAGCCGCGGCCGGACAGGTCGCCGACACGCTCAAGCATGGCCTTCTTACTGGCGCCCGCAAGAGCGACGACATCCGCACGGTCATCGTGAAAGGAAACAAGGCCGGGCAGACGACTGATAACATCATCGCGCGCCGCCGGCTCCGGGGCGGCGTCCGCTTGCTGTCCGGAGCCGCTGCGTCGCAGACCGATGGCAAAAAGCAGACCGTAGATGCTGATTGCCGCGATCACACAGATAGAAGCGATACCGGTTCCGAACGCGTGTTGGGAAACAAGGCCGGGGTAGATCGCCTGTGACAGAGCGACCGATACCGCCATCAGCGCCAGCGCCGAAAATCCGGCATGGATCGAGGCCCGATCCTGACGAATGCGATAGGCCTCGGCCGGCACCAGCAGGGCCAGCGGCATAAGGGTCGATCCCAGTCCTCCGCTCGCGGCGACCGCTGCCGCAAGAACCGACGAGCCGGCCAGCAGAGCCAGTATCTCGACGGCACGACGGCGGCCGGTGTGAACGACGATGCCGGCAAGCGCGAGCGATGTCGCGGCAAGGATCAGCAGCGGGGCGGCAAGCTCGCGCGCGCCGAATGCCGGAACGAGCGTGAAGGGGAATACGGATGCGAGAACAGCCCCCGCCACGACCAGAAGACCGATCAGCCGTGACTGGATCCGGCGCTCGTGTTCGTCCACGACGTCGCGGTTGACCCAGTTGGCTACAACCCCCTCGCCGGACGCTTCCATTTCCGATGAAAAGTAATGCTTCACCCTGATTGCCACTTTGCACTCAATACACAATTGTTGTTCTGGCTGGCCGCAGATTGGCAAATCCAGCTTAAGGAATGGATAAAGCGGCGGCGTTTTCACGGCGGATCGCCGGTTTTGAGGTCTCTGCAGCAGTTACGGCGCGGACTTTGCTGTTCTTGGTTAACGCCGCGTAACCCGCGGACGAAACGCATTTTTCATCAATATGGGTTCAGATGCAGGAACCGTTTCTCACGGTGAACATCGGCCAGCCGGCAAGACCGAAGGACATTTCATGCGTTTTATCCTCAAGGCTCTTTTCTGGTTCGGGTTCGTCGTGTTGTTTCTGCCGGCAAACGAGCCGCCGTCCGATCGGCCGACGCCACCGAAAGCGATCGCAAACACCCTGTCGCCGGACGATGCTCAGGCCGTCGGAAAAGCCGTTCGCGCCTTCTGCGCCAGGCATCCGGAAACATGCAAGGCGGGTCCGCGGGAGATCATGCGCCTGCACGACGATGCGACAGCCCACGGCGATGCGATTGCGCAGTTCATTCGCAGCGAAGCCGACGCCTCGATGACCGACCGGAAATAGCGGTTTGACGGCGCGGCGTTCTTTTTGCGTGCTTTGTCAGGTCAACTTGCCTATATCCTGCAAAGGTCCGCACTTTTGCGGCCCGGCGGCTCGACCAACGAATGAAAACAACAATGACAACGATTGAACAGATCATCGACGACTTCGCCTATCTGGACGATTGGGAAGACCGGTACAGATATGTCATCGAGTTGGGGCGCACGCTCGATCACATGCCGGAGGCCGACAAGACGGATGCCAACAAGGTGCAGGGCTGCGTCAGCCAGGTCTGGCTCACCCACACAACTGGCGGGAACGAACCGGCGGACCCTGTCCTGCATTTCACCGGTGATTCCGACGCCCATATCGTAAGGGGTCTCGTCGCCATCATGCTGGCCGCGTGCTCGGGGCGCAGAGCCTCCAGGATCGTGTCGTTTGATGAGAGCGCCCTGTTTTCGAAACTCGGCCTTATCGAACACCTCACCCCCCAGCGTGCAAACGGGCTGCGTTCCATGGTCGCCCGCATCAAAGCCGAGGCGCAAAAGGCGATGGAGCGGTCCGGGGTTTCCTGAGCCCGTTTGCGGTCGCGGATTGCACATAAATTAACAATTATGTTAATTAGAGTATCGGGCGACAATTCCATCAACCAATCGGGGGTTCAGCTACCATGGGAGAAATCGCAAGCGGAGTGAACTGGCTCGCGGTCGTGCTGGGAGCAGTCGTGGCGTTCGTTGCCGGCTGGCTCTGGTATTCGCCAATATTGTTCGGGCCGAAATGGGCTGAAGGCGTCGGGGTCGAAATGGGAACGGCGAGCGAGATGCCTGTCGGAGCAATGGTCAGCCAGATCGTCGGATTGTTCCTCTTGAGTTGGTTTGTCGGTGTGACGGCCGCCGCAGGAACGCTGCTCACGGTCATCCTGGGCACCATCGCCTTTGCACTGCTTGCCTTTTCCGGCGGCATGTTCCGGAAAAACAGTTCATATGCCCGGATGACGGATCTCGGCTATCTGATCGTCAGCGTCGTGATAATGATTGTCATTCAGGGGCTGTTGTAGATCAAAAAAAGCGGGCGCTGCCAATTCAGCGCCCGTTTTACGTGACTGTTCTTCACGAGGAATTTTGCCGCCGGTCATCAATACCGGCATTACCTCCGGCGACAGACGCGGTTCACCTGTTTAAGTCTTTCTTGCGCTTCTGACCCAGTCCCATTTCCTTGGCCAACCGCGAGCGTGCCCTGGCATAGGCCGGGGCCACCATCGGGTAGTCGGCAGGCAGACCCCATTTTTCGCGGTACTCTTCCGGTGTCAGGCCGTGATAGGTCATCAGATGCCTCTTCAGCGACTTGAATTTCATGCCGTCCTCAAGACAGATGATATACTCTTCCTGAACGGATTTGCGGATCGGAACCGCCGGTTTCGGCTTTTCCGCCGGTGCCGCATCGGCCGACGTCGTTGACCCGAGCGCAGAGTGCACATTAGCGATCAGCCCTGGTAAATCGCTCGTCTGGACCACGTTGTTGCTGACATAGGCCGCAACCACTTCGGCAGTCAGTTCAGCAAGCAAGTCATCGCGTGTGTTGTCGATTGCTTCATTCATTTTCGCGCCTCAAATATTATGAAAACTACATGCTACCAAAAACCCATCTTTTTCGGAAATTTCAGTTTGTTAGCAAATTTGTATTGCCTGTTTTAGAATCGCCCAATCCGGGATATCATCAAACAATTACATTTTGAACCCAAAAATGTGTTTTAACTCATTCGCGCGTTACCTGAAGCGCGAGCAGAGTTCTCAAACTCTATTAAGTATCCGTTGAGACCTACTGTCCGAAGACCTGTCACTCATCCGTATTTGCATGTGTATCGACTGTCTTCGGCATCTCGTCGACGACCGACTGATCGCTGAGCCGGTATCCGACGGCGTACGATGCCTTGGCGAGAAGATGCGCGGAGATCGGAGCCGTCAGCAGAAGAAAGCCGACGCCCGCCAGCGCTCTGGTGAGGGTTCCGGTGTCGCCTGATACTATTCCGAGCGCAATGAGCACCACGCCGGATCCGACGGTTCCGGCCTTGGACGCGGCGTGCATACGTGTATAGACATCCGGGAAGCGCAGAAGGCCGAGCGCCGCCACCAGGGTGAAAGCGGATCCGATGACCATCAGCGCCGCAACGATCAGGGCAAGAACGCTACTCACCGATCATCTCCCCGCCGGAATTGACCTGCGGCTCGTTCTCGCTCTGGACACGGCCACGGGCCAGTACGAACCGCGCAAACGCAACCGTGGCCAGGAAACCGACCAATCCGAGCGCGATGGCGATGTCGACATAGAGCGTGTAACCGGTCTGGATGCCGATGACGGCGATGAAGCCGATCGCCGTCGCCACCAGCATGTCGAGCGCCAGGATCCGGTCAGGCAGCGTCGGGCCGCGTATGACGCGGTACACCGAGAGGGCAAGCGACAGGCACAGCAGGATCAGCGATATGATCACCGCTGCGTCCATAACATTGTCCGCGAAGGTCATCTGAACGCCTCCAAAATCCTGCGCTCGAAGCCGTCGGCTATTTCCCTTCGCGTTGCGTCCGGATCAGAACAGTCGATCGCATGGATGTAGAGGTATTTCTGATCGTCGGATACATCGACGGAGAGTGTCCCCGGGGTCAGCGTGATCATGTTGGCAAGCAGCGTTATCTCGAAATCCCGGTCAACCTTAAGCCTGTAGGCAAAGATGCCCGGCCTGACGTTCATTCTGGGCGTCAGCACGGTTATCGCGACACGGATCGCCGACATGACAAGTTCGTAGAGAAACAGAAGCAGCAGTCTCAATATCCTGCCGGCACGGGAAAAATATCCCACCGAACCCACTTGTTCGCGGATGAGATAAAGGACAAAGGCACCAAGCAAAAAGCCGAACACCAGGTTCAGGCCGCCGTAAAAACCGGTGACCATGACCCAGATGACGGCCAGAAGGGCATTGATCAGAAACAGTTTCATTGCTGTGCCTCCTGCGGAAAAACCGACCTGATATAATCGATCGGATTCAGCACCTGTTCCGATCCGGTCTGTGAGAGTTCGAGCATCTGCTGCGGGAAAACGCCCAGAAGCACAACCAGGACCGTCAATCCGACAACCGGTGCGTAATCGATCATCGGGTTCAAATGCACCGGCGCCGCCTCCCCTTGCGTCTTTGCGGGCCGCCAATAGGAGAGCACCCACACCCGGCCCACGGCGATCGTCGTCAAAAAGCCGCTCAGAAGGATCGCGCCGGCCAGCCACCAGGCACCCACGTCAAGCGACGCCTTGACGAGGATCACCTTCGGCCAGAAACCGGAAAATGGCGGCAGGCCGGAAACGGCAAAGAACAGAACGAGCGTCAGCGCCGCCAGGAAAAGATGGGAACTGTAGATGCCGCTCGATGTGGCGATCGAAAAGCCGCCCGCCGCGCGCGCAGCCAGCCCGGAAACGAGATAAAGCGCCGTCATGACAATCATCGAGTGCACCGCGTAGAAGATCGTGCCGGTGACCCCGCCCGGACTTGCAAGCGCGATGCCGGCGAACATGATGCCGATGCCGGAGATGACGAGGTAGCCCAGCAGCCGGCGGAAATCGGTCTGCGCAAGCGCGCCCATCGCGCCGAAAATCATCGTGGCGGCGGCGATGACGGCGATCACCCAGCCGAGCGCATCCCGTTCGGCCGGAAACAGCACAAGCGCCACACGCATCAGCGCATAGACGCCGACCTTTGTCAGCAGCCCGGCAAAGAGAGCGGACACCACCACCCGCGGCGTGTGATAGGACGCCGGCAGCCAGAAATGGGCGGGAAAGGCCGCTGCCTTCATCCCGAAGGCAAGCAGGAAGAGGCTCAACAGGGTTATCAGAGGCGCCTTGTCCCGCAGTTCCGGGGCCTTGAGGGCGATATCCGCCATGTTCAGCGTTCCGAATATGCCGTAGAGATATCCGGTCGCGATCAGGAAAAGCGTCGTTGCAACCAGGTTGAGGAAGGCGTATTTGGTCGCGCCGTCGATCTGCTTCCTTTCCGACCCCAGGACCAGAAGCCCGAACGATGCGATCAGCAAGACCTCGAACCAGACATAGAGGTTGAAGACATCGCCGGTGAGGAACGCGCCGCTGACACCGGCCATCATCAAAAGCAGGAACGGGTAGAAGCCGTAGCGCCTGCCGCTTTTGTTGACGTCCCCGGCGCCATAGATGCCGCCGGCAAGCGCCGCGATCGCCGCTGTCAGGTTCAAAACCGCCCCGAGGATGTCGACGGTAAAGGAGATTCCGAATGGCGGCAGCCAGCGGCCCATGGTCATCGTTACCGGTCCGCTCAGGATCACATGCGCCAGCAGCGCGGCATTGATTGCAACAAGGGCGACGAGGCTTGGAATGGCGATGTAAGGCTGCAAGCGCGTGTCTTTTCGCACCATCAGCAGCAGCGAGCCCAGACTCATGCACAGCACCAGCGGCGCAATGACCAGCCAGTCGGCAAGCGCGACCGGTTCCACGACCATTGCCGCTGAAATATCGACGGGTGTCTTTTGTGACGATGCCATTCTTATTCCGTTCAGTATCCCAGTGGCGGAACGTTCTGTTCCTTCGGCTCCGCGGCGCGCATCTCGTCGGTGTCATCGGTCTCCAGTTCCTGATAGGCCCGATAGGCAAGCACCAGGAGGAAGGCAAAGAAGGAGAAGGCGATGACAATCGCGGTCAGGATAAGCGCCTGCGGCAACGGGTTGGCCGTCAGGACGCCTTCCGCGGCGGCGTTTGATCCGAGAATAGGCGGCACTTCGCGCGTCAGCCGTCCGGATGTGAAAATCAGCAGATTGACCGCGTTGCTCAAAATGGCGGCGCCAAGCAGTATGCGGATAATGTGCTTGGACAAAAACAGATAGATGGCGACGGCAAAGAAAACGCCCACCAGCAAAATCATCGGGCCTTCCATCAGTCTTCCGTCCTTTCCTCGAGCGCCAACGCGATCGATGTGATCGACCCGACAACGACGAGATAGACGCCGATATCGAAGAGCAGGACGGTCGACAGGGCCAGCTCACGTCCGAACACCGGAACATAGAGCCAAAGGCCCGTCATGAACGGAACTGCGGCGAAGATCGACAGCAGCCCGGCGATGGACGCCATCAACAGGCCGGCAGCGCAGATACCCATGGGATGGAAGCGCAGCGCGCGCCGCACCGGCGATACCCCGCAGGCCACGCCGTAGATGGCAAAGGCCGATGCGGCGATCAGTCCGCCGATAAAGCCACCGCCCGGTTCGTTGTGTCCGCGCAGAAGCACAAAGACCGAAAACAGGACCATGAGGCTGCTCAGATAGGGCGCAACCGTTCGGAATATCAGCGTACGCATCCTATCCGCGCTCCTCTTCATGGGGGTCGTTTGCAGCAATATAGGCGGCACGGCGCCTGTTGATGCGGATCAGCGAGAGGATGGCGAGACCGGCGATCATGACCACCCCGATTTCACCCCAGGTGTCGGTGCCGCGGAAGTCGACCAGGATCACGTTGACGATGTTGGCACCGTGGGCGATCGACAGTGAGTAGGCGGTGAAGAATTCCGAAAGGGTCAGATCGAACGGCTGTTGCGTGACCTTCAGGAGCAGCAGCATGAATGCGCCGGCGCCGAGGCAGGCGATGGTCATGTCGAGATAACGCCGCGCGACTGGCCGGTGATCGGCCGGCGTCAGCTTGAGCCGCGTCATGGCAAGGGCCAGAATGACCACCGACAGCGTCTCGACCATGAACTGCGTGAATGACAGATCCGGCGCGCCAAACAGCATGAACAGCAGCGCAACGGCGAATCCCTGAATACCGAGCGACACGATGGCGGTCAAACGGTTGTTCGCGTAGAGAACGGCGATCAGTCCGACGGCTGCGATCGCCATGATGGCAAGTTCATGGAAACGCAGATCGTCGGGCCATGCGGGCCACGCGGGAAACTCACCGAATACGGTCATGGGAACGAGAATGGCCAGGATCAGCAGAATGAAGGCAGCCTTCATGTAGATTTCCATGCGACCCGGCTGCGCCACTTTAATCATGGCGAAGGACAGCAGGACCGCGCCACGGATAAACTGATCAAAGCCCTTGTCCGGCCCCCACCCGATCGCCGCCAGCAGGCGTGCCATGGCGTCACGCAGGCGGGCGACATTCATATAGGCGACGATGCCGAACGCCACCGTTACAACGGACAACAGCAGCGGCATGCCGATATGTGGAATCAGCGAAATATCCACCGATACGGGTTCGCCCTGCACGGCCGAGGCCATCGGTATGGAGATGAGTGCGTGCGAAGCGCCGGAAAACAGCGCCGTTACCAGGCTGGCGAGCGCCAGCACGGCGGGGCCGAGCCACAGCAGAATTGGACCCTCATGCGCATGGGACAACTCCTGCTTCTTTTCTCCAAGGAACGGCTTGAGGGCAACCGCAAAGCCGATGACGAACATCAGGCCGTTGCCGACAATGGCAACCAGCGTCAGTAGCAGCGGCCATGCTTCGGCGCCCCACAGGGCGTAGTAAATCTCCTCCTTGGCGAGAAAGCCGAAAAACGGCGGAAGCCCGGCCATGGAGACCGCCGACGCAAGGGCGGCCGCGAAGGTGATCGGCATGGCGGCCATGAGGCCGCCCAGCTTCGTGACATCGCGTGTTCCCGCCTCGTGGTCGATGGTGCCGGCGACCATGAAGAGCGCGCCCTTGAACATCGAATGGGCAACGAGATAAAGCACCGCCGCCGCAACCGCCTTTTCGGTCCCGAAGCCGGTCAGCATGACCAGCAGGCCAAGCGACGAGACCGTGGTATAGGCGAGCATCAGCTTCAGATCCGTCTGCCGGACGGCAAGCAGCGTGCCGACGATCAGCGTGGCGCCGCCGAATATGGGCAAAACGGTTTCCCAGGCAACGGTGTCGCCGAGGACCGGATTGAGCCGCATCAGCAGGTAAACGCCGGCTTTGACCATGGTGGCCGAGTGCAGATAGGCCGAGACGGGCGTCGGCGCTTCCATGGCGTTGGGCAGCCAGAAATGCAGCGGGAACTGGGCCGACTTGGTAAAGGCGCCGCCCAGAACCAGCACAAAGACGGCGATGTAGAACGGGCTGTCGGCCAGGGGACTGCCGGAAAGCACCAGCAGGGACAGTTCGGAAATCCCGGTGATGTTCCAGATCAGCAACAGGCCGGCCAACAGGAAAAGACCGCCGCCGCCGGTCACGACCAGCGCCTGCAGGGCGGCGCGGCGCGATGCCTCGCGTTTGTGATCGAAACCGATCAGCAGGAACGACGTGATCGAGGTCAGTTCCCAGAAAACGAAGAACATCAGGAAGCTGTCCGACGCCACCAGACCCAGCATGGAGCCCATGAACATCAGCATGAAGGAGAAGAAGCGCCCGAGATGGGCATGTCCCTTCAGATAGCCGCCGCTATAGAGGATGATCAGCACGCCGATGCCGCTGATCAGCAGCGCAAACGTCAGGGAAAGCCCGTCAATGAACCAGGAAAAATTGACCCGGAAGGCCGGGATCCACTGATACCCCCCGGTGACGACCTCGCCGCGCGATATCTCCGGCAGAAACGTCGCAAAATGCCAGAAAATCGATACCGGCACCAATGCCAGCACCCACGCCGCGTTATGTCCTAGTCGCCGTGTCAGGGCTGGTGCAATAAGCGCCGCAACGAACGGCAACAGCAGGACGACAAGCGTCGTGCTGGGCATGTCGGAGTCCATACTCCCTCCCCGGATGGAGTTCCCTGGCAAACGTTGGCCCGAATTTAGTGATGCACCGCATCAACGGCAAGACGGGAAGCGTCGAAATCCAAGCAAATCGGGGCTATAGCACAGTTTTACCGCTTTCACCGGCCGCAATTGTTGAACCGCGACGTCGCGGACCCTAAACAATGGTCAGAAGGAGAAACCGCAATGAGCGATGTAAAGCAGAAGAAAATCGTCAAAACGGACGCCGAATGGCGGGCTCAGCTGTCGCCCGAGCAGTATCATGTCACCCGCAAAGGCGGTACGGAACGCGCTTTCACCGGACCCCATTGGGACAGCAAGGACAGCGGGATATACGCCTGTGTGTGCTGCGACAAACCGCTGTTCCACTCCGATACCAAATTCGATTCCGGCACGGGATGGCCCAGCTATTTCGCGCCCGTCGACGCCGACGCCGTGACCGAACACAAGGACCGGTCCTTCTTCATGACCCGCACCGAAATCCGCTGCGCGGACTGCGACGCGCATCTCGGCCACGTCTTCAATGACGGACCGCGGCCGACGGGTTTGCGCTATTGCATGAACGGAACGGCACTGTCTTTCAACCCCGCCGGCGATGAAAGCTAGCCTCTATTGCAGCGGACGGATGTAGCGGCCGTAGACCCAGCCTGCCTGATAGTCTTCCGTTCCGGTCGGGTCGTGCCTGCGGTTCATCTAACGCTCATCGCCACCTCGAACCTGCGGCGCCGGCTCTTTATCTGCGAATGGAAACAAACATAAAAGGGAACTCCATGTTCGAAAACCTGCCCGACGCCCCGGCGGCGATGAAGCGTCCGGTGACCGATACGCGGCACGGCGTCAGCCGCTCCGACGACTATGCCTGGCTGAGAGCGGATAACTGGCAGCAGGTGTTTCAGGACCCCTCCGTGCTCGATGCCGATATAAGAGCGTATCTGGAGGCGGAGAACGCCTATCAGCAGGCGGCCATGGCCGATACCGATGCGCTGCAAAAGGCTCTGTTCGCGGAGATGCGGGAACGCATCAAGGAAGACGATTCGTCCGTCCCCTCCCCTGACGGTCCCTTTGCCTACGGCACATCCTTCGTAACGGGCGGCGAACATCCGCGGTTTTTCCGCGTTCCGCGCGGAGGGAGGGATGAAGAGCTTTTGCTCGACGGAGACGCCGAAGCCGGCAGCCGCTCCTATTTCAGGCTTTCGGCCGCCAATCACTCGCCGGATCATCGCCGGCTGATCTGGGGATATGACGACAAGGGCTCGGAATATTTCAAGCTGCAGGTGCGTGACCTGGACAGCGGACAGGATCTGGAGGATGTGGTCGAAAACACCGGCGGCGGCGGCGCCTGGTCTGCTCAGGCGGACGGGTTCTTCTACACGCTTCTCGACGATAACCACCGCCCGTCAAAGGTCTTTCGCCATGCAATCGGCAGTGAGCAGCAGAGCGACCGCCTCGTCTATGAGGAAGACGATCCGGGCTTTTTTGTCGGTGTCGGCGGAAGCAAGCTCAATGATTTCATCTTCATCAATATCCACGATCACCAGACGTCGGAGTACCATCTCCTTCCGGCGGACGATCCGCAGGCCAGCCCAAGGCTCGTCGCCGCGCGCGAAACCGGCGTCGAATACGACCTGCATGAGGGCGGCGATGTTTTCTTCATCCTGACCAATGCGGACGGGGCGAAAGACTTCAAGATCGTCGAAACGCCGACCGATGCGCCTGGAAGGGAAAACTGGCGCGACGTGGTGCCGCATGTGCCGGGGCGGCTGATCCTCAACCATATGGTCTTTGCCGATCATCTGGTCTGGCTGGAGCGCCAGGACGGGCTGCCGCGCATTGTCATCCGCGACCGGACCAGCCGGGAGGAGCATGCCATCGCCTTTGACGAAGAGGCCTATTCGCTCGGCCTGCAGGGAAGTTACGAATACGACACCGAGGTGATCCGCTTCTCATACTCGTCCATGACGACACCGAGTCAGCAGTTCGACTACAATATGCGCACACGCGAGCGGGTACTGCTGAAGACGCAGGAAGTGCCCTCCGGCCATGATCCCGACGCCTATGTCACACGCCGCGTGATGGCCCCGTCGCATGACGGCACGCCGGTCCCGGTCAGCATGCTCTACCGCAAGGACACACCGCTCGACGGAAGCGCGCCCTGCCTGCTTTACGCATACGGCTCCTATGGAGCGACAATCCCTTCCGCGTTCAACACAAACTGTCTGTCCCTGGTGGACCGCGGCTTCATCTATGCCATCGCCCATATACGCGGCGGCAAGGACAAGGGCTTCTCCTGGTATGAAGACGGGAAGCATCTCAATAAAATCAATAGCTTCAAGGATTTCATCGCAGCGGCGGAACATCTGGTGGAGCAAAAGTTCACGTCCTTCGACCGGATCGTCGCGGAGGGCGGCTCGGCAGGCGGCATGTTGATGGGAGCCGTCGCCAATATGGCGTCGGACCGGTTCGGCGCGATCATTGCCGCAGTGCCGTTTGTGGATGTGCTGACGACCATGCTGGACGATACGCTGCCACTCACGCCGCCGGAGTGGCCGGAATGGGGCAATCCGATCGCCTCACGCGAGGATTACGATTACATCGCCTCCTATTCACCCTATGACAATGTCAAGGCTCAGGACTATCCTCCGATACTGGCGATCGCAGGTCTGACCGACCCGCGCGTGACCTATTGGGAACCCGCCAAATGGGTCGCTCGTCTGAGAGATCGAAAGACCGGAGAGGCACCGGTTCTGCTGAAAACCAACATGGAAGCAGGCCATGCGGGCGCGTCCGGGCGCTTCCAGCGGCTCGAGGAGGTCGCCTTCGAGTATGCATTTGCGCTCAAGGTCACAAAATCGGCGGAGATTTAGAAAAGGATTCGAACTGCGGCAAAGGGTCTGATCCATTGGATCGGCGGTGAAAAGACCTATTTTATGAGTGGAATGCTCATATTAGGCCGCAGTGACCATTATCTGTTTTAGCTAACTGAAAACGCCATTCGAGGGGGCGATGTTATGTCAGCGGAAAGCAAGCCAGTACGAAGTCGAAAAACCCGTGTCGTGGATGTGGTGCGCAGCGGCCGGCTGACGCCCAATATGCACCGCGTAACTCTTGGCGGGTCGGAACTGGCCGATTTTCCGGGCGGCCAGGAGAGCGCACATGTGAAACTGCTTCTGCCGGGTCTCGGCCTATGCCGATCCGGCTTCCGCCAGTGTCTGCTGTCGGATCCGAAGCAGATGACCACACGCACCTACACCGTGCGCCATCACCGCCCGCAGGCGTATGAACTGGATATCGATTTTGTCGTCCATGAAAGCGGCGGCCCGGCCCGCGACTGGGCCTTAAACAGCCAGCCGGGTGATTTTGCCGGCCTTGCAGGGCCTGGCCCGATCAAGACGCCGGATCAGGGCAGCGACTGGTTCCTGTTCTGCGCCGACATGTCGGCCCTGCCGGCGGCGGCGGCCGCGATAGAGGCGCTCCCGCAAACGGCTGTCGGCCACGCGATCCTCGAAATTACCTGCGACGACGATATCCAGCCCATCGATGCGCCGCCCGGCATCATGTGCCACTGGCTTATTCATGAAAACCCCAGTGAAGTCAGCGATCAGCAGCTGGAGTATGTGAAGGCGCTGGACTGGCTGAACGGAACGCCCGGGGTCTTTGTTGCCGGTGAATCGAATACGGTCACCAGCCTGAAGAAGCACCTGACCGAGATCCGGAACCTTGAGCGTCGCGGCATGTATATCAGCGCCTACTGGAAGATCGGACTGGTTGAGGATCAGCACCAGATCGAAAAACGCGCAAAGGCGGCTTGAGCCGCTTGCTGCAATGAGCCTTCAGTAACCGTTGGGATGGCCGGGGATCGCCTTCAGATAGGCGGCGATCGCCTGCCTGTCTTCAGCCGGCAGCTGTGCCATGTTCTGCTGCACCGACACCATCGAGCCGCCGACGGAATCGAATTCGGGCGTAAACCCGCTTTCAAGATAATAGGCAAGATCGGCGGCGCTCCAGCCCTTGACGCTGCCATCGGGCGTAATGTTGGGGATGATGCCCTCCCCGTCCGGGTTCTGGGCGCCCGAATAGGCGGCGCTGAGATTCAGTCCGCCGATCAGTGATCTCGGCGTGTGACACTCGCCGCAATGGCCCGGCCCCTCGACCAGATACTGACCGCGCGCCAGCACATCGTCTGGCGCATCGAAAGTGACGACCGGTTCGTCATTCAGGTAAAGCAGGTTCCACAGGCCGACGGCCCGGCGGATGTTGAAGGGAAATCCGAGTTCGTGATCGGGCGCGACATTGTCGCTCCGCGGCAGGGTCATCATGTATCCCCACATGTCGTTGAGATCGGACATGTCCATCCTTGTGTAGGACGTATAGGGAAAAGACGGATAAAGGTGCCCGCCGTCCGGCGCGCGGCCGAGCTTCATCGCATTGGCGAAGTCGGCAAATGTCCAGCCGCCGATTCCGGCGGTTTCGTGCGGGGAGATATTGGGCGCGTGAAACGTGCCGAAATCGCTGTTGAGCGCCAGCCCGCCGGAAAGGACGAGCTTGTCGTCGCCGATGGCCCCGGGTGCGGCATGGCAGGACGCGCAGCCCCCCGCCCAGAAAATCATCTCCCCATTGGCAAGATCGGGATCGCCGAGGCCGGCAAACGCGTCGTCACCAAGTTTTCCGGGAGCGGACAGGACCCAGAGCACGGCCGCCGCAAGCACCGCCAGAACAAGCAAAACGCCGATTATCCGTCTCATGACCCATGCCTCCGCTCACACCGTTGACACCTTGGCATCAACTACAGACGGCATCGTATGTCTGGTCAAGACTTTCCTGGCACACAATACCGGCGGGCCGGTCGGCCTATCCCCAAAAAAAGCCCCGGTCCATGAACTGACCCCTTAAAGTTGGAGGGTTCACTGTGCCGGGGCTCGATGCTGGTCGAGGCGGATCAGGCGGCCTCGTAGAGTTCGAGCGCGTAATCCCAGTTGATCAGACTGTCGACAAACGTCTCGAGGTATTTCGGCCGGGCATTGCGGTAATCGATATAGTAGGAATGCTCCCATACATCGACGCCGAGGATCGGCGTGCCGCCGTGAACCAGCGGGTTCTCGCCGTTCGGTGTTTTCATGATCTCAAGCTTGCCGTCCTTGACGGCCAGCCAGGCCCAGCCGGAACCGAACTGCGTCACGCCCGCATTGATGAAATCGGCACGGAACTTGTCATAGCCGCCGAGGTCGCTTTCGACCGCCGACGCCAGCTTGCCCGGCAGAGCCGTTCCGCCGCCGTCCTTCTTCATCCATTTCCAGAAATGCACATGGTTGTAGTGCTGGGCGGCATTGTTGAAGAGCCCCGCATTGCTGCCGAACGACTGGCGCACGACATCTTCGAGCGACAGGCCGTCCATTCCGGCCTCCGCGGCCAGCTTGTTGCCGTTGTCGACATAGGCTTTGTGGTGTTTGTCGTGGTGATATTCCAGTGTCTCGCGCGACATAAAGGGCGCAAGCGCGTCGTAGTCATAGGGAAGATCCGGCAATTCAAAAGCCATGTCGCTCTCCTTCAAAGGCAATTTGATCTGGGCTGGAACATAAGTTCGTGCAGCGGTTGCGGCAAGACATCGGCGGCGAATATTTGCTCTGTCCTCCGGTTTCAGGCCCTGCGGCCCAGCTATATCCTAGAGCGTGTCTGGCTTAGTTTGAAACATTTGACCGAAGCGATTTTGGTCTCTGACAAGGCGGGTTGCGCGCCGTGGTGTTATCCCACCACAAGCGCGAGCCAACG